>CACYFN010000044.1 GCA_902773675.1 uncultured Erysipelotrichaceae bacterium
TAAATTATATTTTTTCATTATTCTTAAAACCTTCTTTCCATTCATTACAACCCCATATTTGATTTTTAGGCCTTCCACAATTCTACGATAACCATATGTGCCTTTAGAATCATCAAATATTTCTTTAATTATTAAATAATCATAATAATCAGGATCTTCCTTATTTCGATATTTATAATAAGTTTTAGGACTTATTTCTAATACGGCACACATATTATATAACCCATAATTATCTCTATATAGATTAATAAAAGTTACTTTTTCTCTCGTTGTGCCTTGAGGAAGGCCTGGTATTTTTTTAGTATCTCATATCTTTCTTTATAATCTTCTTTAGTTAAATCTTTTTCTTTTGGTCTACCACGTTTATGAAATACATCGTTATCTAAATTACCTTGTTTTCTTCTTTTTATCATCCAAGTACAAATTGTTCCACGAGATATATTATATTTTTTAGATATATAATTTGATGATACACCTTGATTTAATAAATCTAATATTTCTTTTTTTAATTTATCGTTGTATTTATTAAACTTTTGTCCTTTTGAAGCCATAGAAAAAAACACCTCCTTTCAGAGATGTTATTCTATCACTTTTTTATAAAATTGCATTTTTTATTTAATATCTACCAATTGGGGTGCATTTCAAAATAGATTTTTTTATTTTTTCCCTAAACTATATAAAGTTTTAACCTCCTTAATAGAAAGTTCACGATATTCACCAGATTTAACACCATCACAAGTTAAAAAAGCAACACTTTCTCTTTTTAATTTAATTACATTATATCCTAATACCTTAAACATATTTTTAACTTGATGATTTCTTCCCTCATGAATAATCAATTTAACTATAGAAGTATTAGTCTTTTTATCACACTTAGTAATTTTAGCCTTACAAGGAGCAGTCTTCACTCCATCAATTAAAACACCACGTTCTAACTTAACAATATCATTTCTAGAAATAATACCTTCTATTTTAGCTACATATACTTTTTCTATATTATTACTAGGATGCATTAACATATTAGCTAACTTTCCATCATTAGTAATAATTAAAACACCAGTAGTATCATAATCTAGTCTACCAACAGGATAAACACGTTTATTAGTATCAATTAAATCAATAACCGTTTTTCTATTCTTATCATCACTAGTACTAGTAATAACACCCCTAGGTTTATTAAGTAAATAATATACATAATCTTCCTTAATATCAAGAGAAACCCCATTTACTTCAATTAGATCATTCATATTTACCTTAGTACCTAATTCAGTAATAACCTCTCCATTAACTCTAACTTTACCTTTAACTATTAATTCCTCAGCCTTTCTTCTAGAACAATATCCACAATTAGCAATAATCTTCTGAAGTCTCTCCATAAACATCACCTGCCTAAAATTATACAATAAATATTAATTTATAGCAAGAAAAAAGTACACTACTCACAAGTATACCCTATTTCTTCAAACATACTAACAATTTGAGATTTATCAATAGCAGCATTGTATAAATCACTAAATGAATCTTTATCCATATTATATGTAACATGTGCACCATTAGAAGTTTCATCCACATCTACAGATATACCATATTCGTTATACTCTGCAAATTGTTCTTCCAAAGACTTAACAAGTTCAGAAGCATATTTCTGTAAAGATTCCTCTAAAACAGCATCAATTTCTATCTTCGCATTACTTAATGCATCTGATTTAAACTTTAAAGTAACAGTTTGATTCATTGTAACTTTATCTTCTTCACTCATTAAAGTACATATAATAGAATTACTATTAAACTTTTTAACACTTTCTACTTTTTCAGATAAAGTAGATTTATTAGATCCACAACCTGTTAACACAAATAAAAAAGCAATTAAAATTAACATAAACTTCTTCATAAAAACACCTCTCAAAACCATTATATATAATTTTAAAATACTAGTCAAATTATACAACCCAAGCTAAATATTAAAAAAATAGTTATCTTATAAATATGTTACCAATTATCATTCGAAACAAACAATATAATTTTCATATTAAAATTAAATATTCTATATTTAAATACAATTATATAAATTATTTGTAAATAAAAAATAAATAATATACTAAAATATATTTTTAAACCAATTCTTTATCTTATCAAAAAAACCAGTTTTATTTTTTTTATTAACTCTAACAAAAATATTCTGTCTATGAACTTCACTACCATTAAAAATAACAATTAAATTACCAACTATATCTCCATCACTAAAATCTCTTTTCTTCTCTAATTCATACTTTAAAACTACATCAACATCTTCCTTATTATTAACAATATAATTAAAATCAACATCAGTATATAATTCATAATCATTATAATATTCATCATAAATAGAAACATTACCTTTTTTTATTATTTCTAAATTAGTATAATTAGCAAACCCATATTCAAATAAACTCTTATGATCCAAAAAATCATTACCATCATTTAAAGTAACACAAACTAAATTAATATTATTAAAACTTGCAGTAGTAACTAAAGTACGTCTAGCAATATCTGTAAAACCAGTTTTACCACCAGTAGTATATTTATATAATTTAAGTAGCTTATTTTTATTTTTCCATAAATATGTATTCTTATTAGTTTTCAACTTATAACTCTTAGTCTTTGTTATTATTCTATATTCATTCAATTTCATTGCATAACTAGTAAGTATTGCCATATCATAAGCAGTAGAATAATTACCCTTATCAATATCTAAACCATGGGGATTATTAAAAGTACTATTCTTCATACCAATTTCACTAGCCTTATTATTCATCATATCAACAAAATTAGCTACACTACCACCAACATATTTAGCAATTACTAAAGCAGCATCATTACCACTTCTAAGCATTAAACCATAATAAATCCCTTAAAGCTAATTCTTCACCCTTTTGTATATAAATAGCCGATCCATAAGCACTAGATATAACATCATCAACTACTATTCTATCATCCATCTTACCAGATTCAATAGCCAAAACAGCAGTCATTATTTTTGTTGTGACTACAAAGTGACGAAATTTTTTCAAAATTATTGTAATCCCATATATAAGTTATATTAAATAAATTTATGTATATATTAAGGATTACCTTTGTTTTATCATTTGATTTTTTAACTACTATCTTATCAATTAAAAGTTTTGATAATTTTTCAAAATTTTCATTAATAAACTCGCCTAGTTCTAATTTTTTTATTTGTTTAAGCGTTGTATTAATATCTTTCTTTTCTAGTTCTTTAATTTCTTTTTTTAGTTTTTCGATTTCGTTATTATATTTATTATTTCTAGTTTCAAATTCCTCTTTTTCAATAACTTTTTCTATATATAGTTCAAGTAAACTTTCCTTCTTATAATTTAAATTATTGATTTCTTTCTTTAACTTTTCTATCTCATTCAAAGCATTAAAGTTAGTACATTTATATATATTTATTAATTTGTCTTTTATTTCATCGAAATTATTAATTAAATAACTATAAATATTTTTAAATATTCTATCTAAATCTTCCTCATATAATTTGGGACTTTTACAAGTTTTATCACCATGCATTGCATATTCATTACAAATCCAATAACTATTTCCATTATTATTAACTCTTTTATATTTAGAGTTATGATGTTCGCAATAAATATTACCACTATAAGGATATCTTTTTGAAAACACCCTTGGTTCTTCTACATTTTTTAAATAATTTGCTTTTTTAATTTTTAATAATTTATTAGCTTTATCCCATAGTTCATCAGAAACTATTGCAGGTATCTCACCTTTACTATCTTCTATAATCCATTCATCCATTGGTAATCTTATTTGTTTTTTATTTTGGTAATCTTTTGTCATAACTGTATTTGTACAATAAAATCCTTTATATTTAGGATTAGTAATCATTCTTCTTAAAGTTGTTACATGAATATAATCACCTTTTTTAGTTTTATATCCTTCTTCATACAATATTTTAGATATTTTTGATAAGCCATATTCGCCACTAGCATATAATGAATAAATTCTTCTAATCATTTTGGCTTCTTTTTCATCTATCTTTAATTTACCTTTTTCTTTTGTATAACCTGTAATGACATTATTACCTAAAACATGCCCTTTTTCTCTAGACCTTTTCATTCCAAATCTAACTCTTTCAGATAACTTTCTAACCTCTTCTTGAGCTATTGAAGACATTATGGTTAACCTTAGTTCTGAATCAGGTAATATTGTATTTATATTATCTGATAAAAATAAAACTCCAACATCGTTAGCTAAAAGTTCCTGAGTATATTTAATACTATCTACTGTATTTCTTGAAAATCTAGATATTTCTTTTGTTAGAATCAAATCAAATTTTCCTTCTTTTGCGTCGTGAATCATTTTTAAAAAGTTAGTTCTATTTTTAACACTAGTTCCACTAATTCCTTCATCTATATATCCTGGGGCATATTTCCAATTTGAATTTTCCATTATAAAATTTTTAAAATATAAAATCTGGTTATCCAAAGAATTAAGTTGTTCATCTTTATCAGTAGATACTCTTGCATAAAAAGTTACTCTAAGTGGTATGTTATATATACTTTCTCCTCTTGATATTTCATTTCTAATTTTACATAAATCCATCAACCTTCAACTCCTAATTTTTTTAAAGCATCATTATATAAATCAAAATTAATTATTTTTTTGTTATATAAGTACTCATTTAAAATTATAGCAAATTCAATATCAACCATTTATATCACCAATTAATCTTATTACACAAAAAAAGAAATAATTACATACAAATTATTTCTTTTTTTATAATTTATATTTCTATAATATTAACTTTATACTACTTTAAAGTATTATTTACGTAATCTGTCATTTGACTCTAAATTAATAAGAAGAGCATCTACATGTTTTTTTACTAAATCTATGTATTCTTGTGAATATTTAGAGTCTATTGTAGGTAAGTAATTTATATTCCTTAAATAATCTAACGATGGCCACACTGAATCTGGAGCTAAATTTTTTATCCAATTTCCTAATATGGCCGGATGATGACAAGTTATTAACATAAATTTATTAAAATCATACAATCCATATTTCCCATTGCTGTTTTTTAACAAACATTTCTTTGTAATTCCATAATAATTATACAATTTATCAACTATAGTATTTTTACCACTTATTGCCCATTCTCCTTGAAAAATAATAATTGTTGGTTCCAAAATTTCTATCTCTTTAATTAAATGATTTAAACAATTATCTTTCATTTTACTTGTACTACTTACATTTGACACATTATCAATTTTATCTTCTTCTTGAAAGGAGCATCTCATTAAATTAGTTAATGCATAACTGGAATATACATAATCACTAGCAATACCAAATATATTTTGGAGAATCATTAAAGTTCCTTTTATATGATTATTTTTCTTCTCCCAATTAATACAATTTAAAACGTTTAATGAATTTTCTTTAAAATTAGCTGATGTACCATATTCAGTATTTTTCATATATCCATTTTCTTTTCCAACAATTAATACTCTTATTGGTTTTCCATTATATGAAATATCATAAAATGGGGTTATTCCAACAGTACCACCTGAGTATTGTTTCACTACATTACATTTTTTTTGTGAGTTTTTACATTCTTCATAATGACTACAATGAAAATCATCTGCATTTAATCCAACACTTTCGTAATATTCTTGTAATTTTTTAAACCTATCTCTAGTTTTCTCTATATCAGAAGTCCACATTTTGAACACCTTTTAATGGCAATTTAGATTGCATACCAACAATTAAAAATACTACATATAATAAAGTATCATATAAATCAGTTTCTTGGTAACAACTCAATTGATTATTTTCTAAACCGGTTTTTAATCTTTGCACTTTTCTATGAAGATCTTTTAATATTCCTCTTATTCCATCATAATACCAGCCATCATTATATTTCTTGTTTTTTACTTGATGAACATGCCAAGTTTCAGATATCACTTCATCCCTATTTTTATTAAATATTAATAATGTAACTGCCATAATCGTATCTTTAAAATCTTCTAACTTTTCTGCAGTAGCATAATTATGAAATTTAGTTGAATCATTAGTAGTCTCATATTGTTCAAAATATGAATATAATTGATTAAATGTAGTTATTATATTTTTTAAACCTGAATCGACTGATACCTGTTTTGGCTTATTACTTTTTTTTAGTTCATCACATATTTCATGTGCATATTTTCCATAAAACTCTTTGTCAATATTTTCTTTTTCTTGAGCAAGAAGCAAAAAATGATTATTTACTGGTTTGACAGACTTGTTATGATTAATAGTTTTTTCTACATATTCATTATTAAACTTAATATTTCTTGCAATTTGTGCACTTTCAAACACATACCTATCGTGTTGTTTTTCTAAAGGATATTTACCACACCCCTCAAATAAATTCCCAAATGAATTACATTTTTTTGAATAATCACATGCAGGCACCAATATATCTGCTAATTCAGGATATACTTTTTCCATTTCAAATTTTATTAATTCACACAATGCATTCATTTCCCACGATTGATTTCTCATCATTCTTTTATTGCAAAAATTCTTCAAGGCCAAATAATTAACTGTCCATACTACACTAGTAGTTACACAATGAGGTAATATAAATCTAGCATCTTGATATGCAACACCTGATTTGAATAAATCAATATAAACTTTTCTAGTTTCTTCCATCGCTTTTTTATATTCCTCAAGTTTTCCAGCAGCAACTATTGATGCTGGAATAATATAATCAGTATCTCCATAATAAGCATCACTCATACCCTTCTGAGAAAAACCTGACCCTATTCTAACTCTTACTAGTTGATGCGAAGAAGCACGAGATAATCCATCAATTTGAAATGTAAAATTTAAACTTTCAAAAACTGTGGATAATGTTTTACCTTTTAACGCAATTTTTATCATATTGTTAACTTCTTCATCACTATATTTTTCAAGATTAAATGTAGGTCCCCAAGTTTGACTTAAAAAAGAAATCATTGCCAGCTTTATATCGTTAGGATAATTTAACATTTTAACTTTTAACTTTGATGCACCTATACCTTCTGCTACAAATCTGTCATATATTTTTTTATCTATTCCATGTTGTCTTTTTATATGTTCTTCCAATGTTTTACCAAATTCATCACTATCATGTGATGCTGAAGAACAAATTATACACATCCAATTATCTTTTGTAATTTTTGTCATATTCTACTTCACCTCTATAATCTATTATACTACAATAAAATTTAAATTTCTTTTCTTTTTCTATGTCATTATATTTACACCAATCATCATATTGCATTTCATTAACAAATGCAGTATATTTTCCAAGTTTAATATTTTTATATTTTTGATTTATTTTACTTAACATCTTTCTCTGATAAGAAAACATGCATAATGTATTTAAAGGAAAAGCAATAATAGCTTCTTGTGATCGCCAATAAGTATACATTTCTAATTTATTATTAACTATCTTAAATTGTACTAGCGATAAAGCAGGACAAAAACCATTAATTATATCTTGATCAATATTTGTATTAATAACACATCTTCTTGTTTTTTTATCTTCAATTAATATTTTTGCAGCATAATATAACATAGTTTTATTTTTAATCTTCCTCAATAATCTTCTTGAATATGATAAGTACCAATCTTTACTTGAATTCCATCTATTATCTAATTTATTATCATCAAAAAAATCATCAGTTATATTAGAAAAAGAATATTTTTCCTTATTTAAATCTCTCTTATTAACATCTTTTATAGTAATTAAAAATGGTAATTTAATATTGTATTGACTTTTATTTTCTAATTTAACAATTGCATCAGATAAAGTATTTGAATTTATTTCATTAATCATCATTTATCTCCAATATATTTAATATTTTTCTTGAATCTTCTAATACGTCTTCTACCAATTTAAATTTCCATGTAGCCATTCTACCCAACAAAAAAACATTATATTTTAGGAAAAAGTTTTCTACTTTTTGATAATCATTATTATTTAATTGTGAAAATCTTCCAGGAAATATTTGAGAAGTTTTATTTTTATATTTTTTAAGATTATCTTTATTTATAAACATATCTATAAATTTATTTTCTTCCGCGTTCATTTCACTTAAGGACAATTTATTTGGAGATTCAATAAATATTGTATTTCCTAATCTTGCAATTCTATTTATTCTAATGTTGGCATCTGTGCAATAAGCAACTTTATAATCTATATCTTCTAATCCATATATTTTTATAATATTAAATGGTTTATAAAATAAATCAATTATTTTGTTTTCCGTTAAATTCATTAAATAATTTAACGGAATTGTTGAAATTAAAATATCATAATTAACGATATTTCCATTTTCTAATGTTATAACTTTATCTTTTAAATTAATTAATTTTACTTCAGTATCATATAAAAAATTATTATCTTTATTTCTTTCAATCAATATATTTTGTAATAACATTTTTCTTCCAATTTTATCATTATCTCTAATTACAAAAGCATTTTTATTTTTTTCAAGGAATTTAATTGTATTACCACTTTTTCTTCCTAGAATTTTTTCTGAATATTTCTCACTAAGTTCGTCAGTCCCATGGTCATATAAAATATTGTTATCATAAATTCTCATTTTTACTACAATTTTTTCAAAATCGACATTTAATGATATAATTTCTTTGTTAAAATAAAATGGTACATCATCATATTCATCTATAATTTCTTGATATGATTTTTTTTCTAAAACTATTATATCGTAATTAAGATTTCTATTTTTTACTTCATTCAGAAATATATGTGTACTTATTCCTGCACCAATTATTACTACTTTTTTATTAGTGTTCATCTATTAATTCCTTTTTCAACACACGATTATTTTGATATAGTGCAATGTCTGGCCTATCGCCATATGGAGCATTATAATGAGGAATATTTTTTTCTTGCAACTGTTCAGAAATTTTTCTATCTAATTCTATATAATAATCTAGTATTGATTCTTTGTTATTATACCACTCATTTATACCTATAGATTCTAATTCTAAAATAAGTGGATTATATAAACTATAAAGTAATTCATTTTGGTTGACATTTAGCCACCACCAAAAAAATGATTTAAACTTATCTATCCAAAGTTTTTCTTCCAATGTAAATTTAAACTTTGTTCCTGTTGAATAATTATGATATTCGGTTGTCTCATCAAGTTGTCCCATCTTTTTTGCAATTTCATAATATTCAGTTCCTTTGTAAGGATAGCCAAGAGAAATCCTAATACCCGATGGTTGTATTTCAGAATTTAATAGCATCGTATTTATAATCTCTTCTTTAGTTTCAGAAGGATGTGCAACTATATTATACGAGAATGTTCTTAAACCAATCTCTTTACACTTTTTAAATACATTTCTTAATTTTTCCTCTGAAAATTTTCTTTTTATAATATTTTTACATATTCTATCAGTTGTTGATTCTACACCAAACCTAACTAAATCACAATTTGCATCTTTCATTAATTCTAACAATTCATCATCAACATCATTAACAGTTGTTAAACATACAAATGGTAATCCTACTTCATTTTTATATCTAACAAAGAATTTCTTCATATATTCTTTATCATATGTAAAAGTATCATCTATAAATGAAAATGCTGTTACAAAATCATATTTATTTTTTATATATTTTAATTCATTTATCATATTGTCAATATTTCTTAATCGTAAATATCCTAATTCTTTGTTGCTTGTAGTTGCACAATTAAAATCTTCTTTTAATATTTTAACTTCTGCTAAATTATGGCAAAAAGTACATCTATAAGGGCACCCCCTATTCATAGATATATTTACCCATCCTCTTCTTAATTTAGTTATTTTTTCAAAGTTCCAATTGTCCAAATCCATAAATGGTAGTGAGAAATTATCAACAAATCTTCTCATTTTATTTTTTAGTATTATTCCATCTTTTTTTATCCAAACATTTTGCACATTTGAAATATCTTTCTTGTCTCTTAATCCTATCATTAACTCCTTGATTGCCCATTCTCCCTCTCCTCTAATCAAGTAGTCGTATGGAGAATCTAAAGTTAAAACATCTTCAGCATTAAGTGTAGCATGTATTCCACCAATAATAATTTTTGTTTCAAGTTTTTCTTTTATTTTTTTTGATAAATCATACATGTCAGAATAATGATTTTCACCAGTTGATATGCAAACTATATCTGGGTTAATTTCTTCAATATCTTTTACTATCGTATCTTTGTCATATGGATAACCAAGTTCTTCATTAATATGTAATATTTTTGTTTCAAATCCTTCTTGTTGAAGAACAGACGATAGATATGCAACACCTATACTCATACCAATAGGGCAATCATAATTTGGCCAAATAAATAATATTTTCATACACAAAACCTCCTAATTTGTCTATATTATACTTAATAATTTATAATTAGTCAATTTTAACTATTTTCAAATATAACCTTGTTTATTATTATAGATAATGTTATAATATAATAAAGGAGGAAATAATGAAAGAAATAACTATTAAAAATTTACAGGAATGTATACTAAAAATTGATAATACTCCAAACGCTATTGATAAGTATTTCCAAAAGCTTGTTGAAGAAGTAGGAGAATTATCAAGAGCTATGAGAAAAAATATTCGACTTGAGAATAATGATGGAATAAAAGGAACAGTTGAAGAAGAATTATATGATGTTCTTTATTACGTAATATGTTTAGCTAATATGTATAACATTGATTTAGAAAAATGTGCTATTTTAAAAGAAGAATTGAATAAAGAAAAATATAATAGGCTTAGTATTTTCGAATAAGAATTTAAAAAACTACTAATAAAAGTAGTTTTTTTGTGAAAAAAGTGTTCTGCAATGAACAAAGTTTACATTAGTATCATAGAATACTTTATAATTGTTTGTACATATATTTGAAGTATTCCTTGTAAATTCATCGTTCATCACTATGTAGTCATAATTTTAGATATGCTAGCAACACTCCTTACATCATGAATATTTTTTTCATATAAAATAACATTATTATCAGTATCCATTAAAATAACACTACTCGCACTTGTATCAATAGCCTTAACATTTAAAATAAATAACATCATTATTAAAATAGCAAATATTTTTTTCATATTTTCACCAATATAAATATATAAATATATGAAAAAAAGGACTATTTCAGTCCTAATCAATATATTCTTTTATATCATTACATAATAAATCTAAACTATTTATCTTCTTATATTTAGTATTCTTATTACCTCTAACATCAAAATCTAAATTATCTTTATTAAAGAAAATAGAAATACCACCTTTATTTTCCCATTCCTCTAAATTATATACTTTATCATCAATTAAAATATTACCTTTAGCACTCACCATATCACTTTTAGATACCTGTGTTGGAACTAAATGAATATTAGTAAAAACTTCATTATCTCGCAAATACCTAACTTTAGCTATACCTTCATTCATAGAACTTATCTTAGATAAAATATAAGTTTCATACTTAGAATTCTTTAAATTGTCAAGCGAATTACTAATAATAGTCGCCTCATTAACAAGCTTATCCCAATTATAATTTTTAACAAAATCACTTCTTTTAATATTATTAACTTTAGAATATTCCAAATCAATAATACTATCAGTATCTAAAATAACACCATCAAAATCTACATAAACTTTCATTAATTCACCTTTAGATAATCTAAACATTTCAAAAACATTGTATAATGTCCCTCATGAAACTCTCCATTATCATGCATTTTTTTAATTTCATCAATAGAAGCCCATCTAACTCCATCAACTTCTTCTTCTTGAATCTTAACATCATTTAAATCAATATCCTTTTTCAAATAGTAAATATCAAAAAATTGATCATTTCTATTCCAAGTTTCAAATAAAATTGGTTTATCATTTCTTAAATCAATTCCAATTTCCTCTTCTACTTCAGTAAATAATCCTTCTAAACTAGTTTCTCCTGCCTTAGGATGTCCTGCAGTAGTAGCCCACTGACCACCCTTTCTAGCAACTCTTTTTTGAATTAAAAATTCACCATTACTATTTTGAATATAAATAGCAACAATCAAATAAAAATATCCCTTTGGTACTTGTTCACCCTTAACAAAAGTAAGACCAGTAACATTCTTATCTGCATCATACAAATCTCTTAATTCCACAACACATACCTCCTACAAATCCAGTAGATAATATCATAAAATTTATAAAAAAGCAACAAAAAAAGATAAAAAATATCTTTTTATTGATTCCATGGATTAGCAGGATCAGGATCAGTAGGATCCCACCCTTTTCTAGGATCATTTTCATCTATCTTTTGAGCTTCCGGTTTAGAAACTCCACTAGGTAAATCACCATCATAAATTTTAATCATTGTACCACTTGGACAATTATCATATATCCATTTAGCATCCCTAACAGTAAGTCTAACACATCCTAATGAATCCTTAGAGCCTAATCTATTATAATATTTTGTAACTAAATCTCCTTTATTCATTGAATAATATGGAACAGAATGAAATAATACATGACCAGTTATAATTGTTGAATACTGCCCATATACACCACCAAATAAAGAACCCCAAGGATATCCTTTTCTTGAATAAAAAGTACCAACTGGAGTATTTGTTCCAGCCCCAGGTGAACATGGAAAAACACCAACTATTTTAGTATATTCACCCTTATCATCTTGTCCATAAACAATAGTAGTTGATTGATTTCTAATAACTTCAATTACATATGGTAAAGAATATGCAGCCTTCTCTTTAACAATAACATTAATGTCTTTACTACTAATATTACCAGAACTATCCTTAGCACTTATGTTAATAGTATAAGTACCAACATTCTCACTATTATAACTTCCATTTATATCACAAACTACATCATCATCAACTTCATCATAACAACTTACCTTATCACTAATAGATAAATAATCACCTTGAATAATAGTAATATTATTAGCTCTAATAACAGGTCCATCAGTATCATTAATAAGTTGATAGTTTATATCAATATTCATATTACTAAAAGTATCATTAAATTCATTATATTTACTTCTCTTTAAAAATATAATGCCATTATCTAGATTATAATATTCTTTGTTATTATTTAAATATTCATAAATACTATATTTTTCATCATATATTTTTTCCAAATAATTAATCTTGTCAATAATCTTATTAACATCTAATTTATACATAATACTTAAATATTGCTTTATTATATTATCATCATTAGAAACTAAATAATTTTTATTATTTAATTCCATAATAACATTTTTATTTTTTAATACAATCTCTTTATTATCATTAATCTTATTCATTATACTTTCAATATCATCTTTAGAAAAATCAATATTAAAAGAATAATTACTAAAACTATCATCTAAACCTTTAATACTTTCATAACTATCAATAACATCCGTTAAATAATTATCAATAGCATCTTCAATAATAACCTTATCACCAGTTGTTACCTTCTTTTTAATATAATTCCTTATATCATTTATATTACCTTTATCATGATTAATATAATTATCAACCATTTTAATTTCACTAGTTAATCTATCATTTTCTACTTTTTCCATAACTTTTGGAACTAACAAGAAACCAAATAATACAATTAAAAATATCAAAATAAATATAATTATTACTGCTACCTTTCTCATAACCAACCTCACTATTATAATAATTATATCCCATTAAAAAAATAAATACAATACAAAAAAAGATAACTAATTATCTTTCTCTCTTAATCTATTAGCTAACTCTTTAATTTTATTAAAACGATGATGTAAACCAGACTTAGTAATACTATTACCAGTTTCAATAGTCATAATTTCACTTAATTCAGTTAAAGATACTTCCCTATATTTTAATCTATAAGTAGCAGCCAAATAACATTTATCATCAAGTAATTCTAAACCAGCTTTTTCACGTATTAATTCAATATCATTAACTTGATTACTAGCTGTCATAATAATTTTATCAACATTAGCCTGTTCACAATTATTAATTCTATTTGTCATATTCTTATGATCTCTATATATTCTAATATCTTCATAGTAAAGTAAAGCATTAATAGCGCCAATCATTCTAAGAAAATCTCCTATCTTCTCAGCTTCCTTAATATATATCATAAACCTATTATCTCTTCTAATAACTTTACTATTTAAATAATAACTATTAAGTAAATCATTAATATAATTAGCATATTCTAAATTATCAACAATAATTTCTAAATGATATCTAGATTTCTTAGGATCATTAATACTACCACTAGCAATAAACAAGCCTCTAATATATGCTCTCTTTAAAGTATCATCACCAACTATATAATCACTAGGAACAATATCATTTAAATCTAAATCCTTAATAATATCCATATTTTTATTAGTTTCTAATATATAAATATAATTCTTATTATAATTATAACCCTGTCTAACAGTAATCTTAAAACTAATATCATATAAATCTTTAAATAACTTAAATATATGTCTAGCAACACTAGCATTCTCTGTAGAAATTTTAATATTTTTATCAATAACAGCATTATTTCTTAAAATAGCAGATAACTCAGTAATAGCTTCAATCTTATCTATTTCTAATTTACTTAACTCATTCTTAACTACACTAGTAAATGACATAATAACCTATTGCATTAAATAGAAATATACATGAAAACCAAGTTTCAAATTATTATGACGTATCATCTTATTAGAAATAGAAATAAAATCATCACTAATTATATGAGCGCTTATACTTTTAAAATTTTCTTCATCAAATCTAACTGGATCCTTTTGTTCCAAAGTTTCATACTTTTTAACCAATTTATCATCAATATGACCATTATTAGCTAAAACAACATCAATCTTTCTATTACCTAAATATTCATTTAACATTTTAACATGATCAGTAACGGTAAATTCCTCAGTTTCACCAGGTTGTGTCATAATATTACAAATATACATAATTTTAGCCTTACTCTTATCAATAGCTTCAATTATTTCTTTGCAAATTAAATTTGGAATAATACTAGTAAATAAACTTCCCATACTAAATATAATTAAATCAGCATCTTTAATAGCCTTTAAAGCTTCCTTAGTAGCTTTAGGTTCTTCTTTATAATATACTCTTTTTATTTTTCTTTTATCAACAGTAATATTATGTTCACCTTCAACAATATTACCATCTTCCATTTCACCCATTAAAACAACATTATCTTCAGTTAATGGAACAACTTTACCTTTTAAATTTAAAACCCTACTTAAAGATTCAATACCATCAGATAAATTACCAGTAATCTCTCTCATCGCAGTAAGAAGTAAATTACCAACCGTATGTCCATTTAAATCACTTGTCGTATTAAATCGATAATTAAATAATTCTTCAACTAATGGTTCAGTCTCTGATAAAGATACAAGTACTCTTCTAATATCACCTACAGCCGGTACATTAAATTCTTCTCTTAAAATACCAGTACTCTTTCCATCATCACAAACAGATACAATAGCCGTAATATCAAGTGGAAATTGTTTTAAACCTCTAAGTAAATAAGATAAACCATTACCTCCACCAAAAACAACAATTTTCTTCTTCATTAAAATCACCTACTAAATTATATTAAACATTAAATCTAAAATAACAAATATCACCATCTTGCATTAAATATTCTTTTCCTTCAAGACGCATCTTGCCATTTTCCTTAACATTTTTTTCATTACCATATTTAACTAAATCAGTATAACTCATAACTTCAGCTTTAATAAAACCCTTTTCAAAATCAGTATGAATTATACCAGCGCAACCAGGTGCTTTCATTCCATCTTTAAATGTCCATGCTCTAACTTCATCAGCCCCAGCAGTAAAATAAGTTTTAAGGCCTAATAAAGAATAAGTAGCTCTAATTAACTTATCAAGTCCACTATCACTTACCCCTAGTTCTTTAAGTAACATATTTTTATCTTCATCATTTAATTCCGAAAGTTCAGATTCTATCTGAGCACATACAACAATTACTTCAGCATTTTCTCCCTTAGCATATTCTCTAACCATATCAACATAACTATTTCCATCATTACTTAAATCATCTTCACTAACATTAGCCATATATATAATAGGTTTTAAAGTAAGCAAATTAAAAGGTTTTATAATTAATAACTCATCTTCATCTAAATCTAATCTTCTAACAGGAATATTTTTCTCTAAACATTCCTTTAATTTATTTAAAAGTTCTACTTCCTTTAAAGCTTCCTTATCCTTAGACATAATAGCTTTCTTACCAATTCTATTAATTCTATTCTCTACTATCTCTAAATCAGCAAGAATCAATTCTACATTAATAATTTCAATATCCCTTACAGGATCTATATTATTTTCTACATGTATAATATTACTATTTTCAAAACATCTAACAACTTCAACAATAGCATCAACTTCTCTTATATGTGATAAAAACTTATTACCAAGTCCTTCACCATTAGCTGCACCCTTAACAAGTCCAGCAATATCCGTAAACTCAAAAGTAGTAGGCACTAAACTTTTAGGTTTATATAAATCATTTAAAAAATCTAATCTCTTATCTGGAACAACTACAACTCCAACATTAGGTTCAATAGTAGCAAAAGGATAATTAGCAGCCAATATATTTTTATTTGTAATAGCATTAAATAAAGTACTTTTACCTACATTAGGTAAACCTACAATACCAGCAGTTAAACTCATAAAACGCCTTCTTTCCAACATAGATTATATCAAAATATTTTATAATTGACAATAAAAAGAATATTGAAACTCAATATCCTTATTTTATTTTCTGTTTAACAGATTCATTTTTTTGTTTATCTAATAAATCTTCAATACTATCACCATTAAATAACTTATAAAAAGCATTATCCATTGTCATTAACAAATTAATAATATTAAAATGATTTAAAACAGATAAATCAATATTTTGTTTATATTCATTATCTGGAAGAATACCCATTCCATCAAAATATTCAATCATTCTATAATTAATCTTAACACTACCATATCTCTCCTGAAGACATGATAAAGCTAAAGAATCATAAAACTTAATAGAAAGATAATTATCTTTTAGATGAACAAAATATACACCATCAGCTTTTTTTAAATCTAAATGAGCACATTTCAAATCACCTGCATTTAAATACCAAAAATTAATATCTTGTATAACATATTCAATTGAATCCTTATGAATCTTAAAACAATCATATTTAAAGTTATTAACACTCTTAGTAATACAATCATTATCAGGTTTAATATTTCCAAAAGAAGATATATTAAAAGTACTTTGTATAATATCTAATTCTTCTCTACTAAATTTTAAATCACTAAACTTATGAATACACTCTTCATATAAACTATATTTCATAATTACTCCTTTCAAATTAATAAATATATTAGCACATAAAAAATAAAAAAGCAATAAAAAAATATCACATAAAGTGATACCAAAATGTCATCTTTTATTCTTTTATAGCTAGAAACTGCTCAAGTATTTATTTTCCCCTACAATGACATTACAATACCATTATAACATCCATTTACACAAACACAATACTTAACTATAAAAAAGTAACTTTAGCACTGTCAAAAAATGTCAAATAATAAGTTTTAAT
>CACYFN010000045.1 GCA_902773675.1 uncultured Erysipelotrichaceae bacterium
AGTACTAGGTGATAATTATAAAACAAAAAGATCATATTTAGATTTATTAGTATCATTAAATAATGATACTAAACTAAATATAGAAATAAATACTAATACAAGTAAAGCAACATTGGAAAGAAATTTGATATTTATTTTTAAAGTAATGGGAAATGATATAAAAATAAAAGATAAATATACAGATTTATTAAATTATATTCAAATAAATTTAAATCATGAAGAAAGTAAAGATAGTTATGATATAGAAAAATATGTCATAATGGAAGAAAAGAGTCATAAGAAATTAACAGAAAAATTACAAATATATAAAATAAACCTTTCTTTTTATGCAAATAAATGTTATACTAATGGTGAAATAAGTAAATTGAGTGACTTTGAGAGATATTATGAAGGATTTAGATAAATTTAGAGATGATTCTGAAGTAATAGAAATGTATGATCATGATACAGAAATGAAAAGGATATATGAAGCAGAAAAACATAACGCAGTAAAAGAAGCAATAGATGAAAATACAAAGGAAGTATCTTTAAATAGTAAAAAAGAAATAGCAAGTAATATGTTAAAAAAGAAAATGAAAATAGAAGATATATCTGAGATTACTGGTTTAAGTATAGATGAAATAAATAATTTATAAAAATAATTTTAAAATGACTCTAATTTTCTAGAGTCATTTGCAATCTTCCTAAATTTATTATATAATATCATCCAATTTGGTGATTTTATGGAAATAAGTAAAGAAGAATACATGAAAATATTAGATTATATCTTAGAAAATTATAATGAAATAGTAGATGGATATAATATTACTAATGATTTTTTAGTGCAAATTAGAAACTATGTAAAAGATAAAAGATTAGATGATAACTTTATGCTAGTTATACATGAACAATTATTAATCAAACATTTTTTAACTCATAATCTATCATTTAATCAAGATACACCTAGTATTATAACAAACAATAAAGAATGTATAGAAAAAGCTATTAATAATGATATAAATTCTATTAATTATATTTATAATATAGAACATATAGATAAAGAATATGAAGATTATATTATTAGTAAAGTATTAGTTAGTAATTATATATTAAGTAATAATAGTCCATCATTTATAAGATCTAACTATCAAATTGCGTATAATTCAATTTTAAGAGATTATAAATCTTGTGATTATGTAGATTATGATTATATAAAAGAAAGTGTTGATCAGTTAAAAAAATTAATATTACATAGTAATTATACATTAAATGAAAATAGTCCAACATATTTAATATATGATAAGGATATTACTATTCATTCAATAAAAATGGATCCAAATAGTTATAATTACTCAAAAGTATATCTTGAAGGTGATTTAGATATATTATATTTATTAATAGAAAAAAAATATCCATTTAAATTAGAACAATTAAAAGCTATACCACTTAAATTTTTAAAAGATGAAAGAATTCTATCTAAATGTTTAGAAGCAACAAATATATATAAATATGAATCAAGTTCCTATATAGAACTATTAGGTAAATTATATTGTAACTCTATAAATAAGTATCCTACTATAAATAATTTTGAAAGTATATTTGAATATTTAAGTGAAAAATCATGGGATAATTATAAATATAAAAATATAAATTATTATACTGAAATTCATTCTAAAATAATATCTATGGTAAATAATAATAAGAATTATAAAGACTTCTTAAAAGAATTTAATGGATTAGGTAGTAGAATATCACAAATATTAGAAAATAAATATACATATTTAATGACTATAATAAAAGAATATCACCATGTAGTTCATAATGAAAAGAATAGTAGTAAAGAAGTAGAACTAAAAAATATAATAGTAAAACTATCTGCTTTATATATATCAAAATCAAAAGAAATAATTAAATCTAATGAAAAAGAATCTTACTATAAAATAATAAAAGTTTATTTTAAACCTCGTATAGATAATGAAATAATAAAAAAGAAAGTAGAACAATTTGCTAAAAAGACAATCTTTTTAGATGAATATGAAGATTATAATCCTGAAATATTAGATTTTACAAATAATCTAAAAGAAAAATATTTATCACTATATGGTAATTGGATAGAAATGCCAATAAATAATTTTCTAAATAAAAACTATACAGAACTTAATAAAACACTTAAAGAACCATCTAATTATGAATTATATTTAAAATATCTTGAAGCCAAAAGATTAGTTAATAGATTAAATGATAGATATATTAACTATCAAGATCAAGAATTAACTAATTATAAGGATATTATAAAATATGATAATAAATCAAATAGATACATAGTAAATATTTATATAGATAATATAGAATTATGTAGAGAATATCAAGAAAAAGAAATAATATATAAAAGATTCTTAAAAGAGATAATGATTTATATTAATAATATGGAAGTAGATACCAAAAGATATTATGGATATATATATGAATTATCAGAAGAGTTTCCTTTTACAGATGAATTCTTTGAATTTGATGATGATTACTTATCATTTCATTTCTTTAATCATTTACAAGCAAATTGTATTAGTGGACATAAAACTATATCTCCAAAAATAATATTTGATAAAAGATATTATCAAGTAGTTATGAATATATTAGAAAAAAATAATCTAATATGGTTATGGCTTCTTGATAATAACGAAGATACATTGAATGATTTATTAAGAAATTATAATATTAATATATATCATTTAATTGATATATTTAATAGAATAGATAAAATAGTAGAAATTAATAAATATTTAAACTTAGATATCTATAATATTGAATATTTAATATTACTTAATAATTTATTAAAATGTAGTAATTTATATGATATATTTGTATTAGGACCAGTTATTATAAATAAATTAATTAAAAATACATCATATACTCAAAACCATTCTAAAGAAGCAATAATTGATGTAGCAAGTCAGTTAGCAATTGAAATGACAAGAAAAGATAAATCAGCTATACCTTATATAAGTGGTAAACATAATGAGTATTGTTATCAAACTTATGATAGTTTTGATGAAGAACTATTACTTTCAGGAGTATATACAGATTCTTGTCTAACACCATGTGGAAATGATAATGATTTTCTACACTATATCGCATTAGATGAATATGGATTTGCTATAAAAATAACTAATAGTGAAGGTGAATTTATAGGTAGAGCAGCAGGAATTAGAAATGGTAATGTCATATTTATAAATCAGTTAAGAACAATATATGATGTATCAGTATCAGGTCATAGAGGAAAATGTTTAAGTGAAGAAAAAGATATAATAGATACACTTATTAAAGCATGTAATGAAATAATAGAAATATCTCAGAATAATCCTCAAGAAAAAGATAAAATAGATTATGTTTTCATAACTCAAAGTTTTTTACTAGAAGACTATGAAACAGATGAAGATTTATCACATAATATAAGAAAAAGATTAGGTAAAAATCCTGTAGATATTAATACTGATGATTGGAAGAAATTTATTGAAAATAATAATCTAACATATGCAGATGAATGCTTTTGCTTTGAAACAGATTATAATAGTTATGATCTAATATGTTTAGCTAGTTCTAAAAAATATGAAAAACTAAATATCATACCAAAAGAAGTAGAAGCATTATATGAAAGAAAAAGAAATAAAATATTAGTAACTAACAATATAGATTTTGAAATAATAAGAAAATTAAATAAATTAAAAGTAATTGATTCATATTATAATAGAAAAGAATTTAAAGAAGTTAAAATAGATAATAATAGTCTAGTTATAATAGGTGATAATTGGTATATCATTTATAGTGATGAAATAATAGATTATTGTATCTTAGATTATGATCAAAAAGCTGTTATTGAATTAAATGAAATTAAACAAGTATTAAAACAAAACAATAAAGAAAAAATATATAAGTTAATAAAATCTTGATATTATAATAAATATTTGTTATAATGAATATGTCAAGGAGAACTTGCATAAAATAAAAAGGATACATTTGATTGCCTAAATCAGATGTTATCCCTAAAATTTGGGTACATCTGATATCAACAATAGTTGAAATCAGATGTTTTTTCTATATATTAAGTAATTTAAACACTACAACAAATAGAAGTAGTATTATAACAAATAGAGCAAACTCTCTTTTAGTCATGATACCACCACCTTTCAAAATAATATTAATTAAAATTGAAAGGGAAAAACACCTGATAAATCAAATATATCCAAATACATTATATATTATATAGATAAATAATGCAACAAAGAATTAATTTTTTAATTCTTTTTTTAGATTATAATAATCATATAAAGTAACAAATATAATATTAGTTCCAGTAGCTAATATTAGTCCCCATATACCAATATGAAAATAACTTAAAGTAAATAATAATATAGTTCTAATAATAACCCCATAAAAAGTACCCTTTAAAGATAATTTAGCTTTACCCATAGCTTGCAGGCTACTACTTATAGGTGATTGAATATAATGAAGTAAACAAATAGGAGCCAAAAACTTAATATAATTAATACCTAAATTAGTATTATAAATAAACTTTAAAGGAATACTAGGAAAACCTAAAAACACAATAGTAGCAGGAATACCAATTAATAAAGAATAAAAAATAGCTTGTTTAATCTTTTTACTAACAATAGTATAATTCTTCTTTTCATAATTCTTACTAACAATAGGTATTAAAGCATTAGATAAAGCCGTAGTAAAAAATGATGGAAGTAATATTAAAGGCATAACATAACCATTAATAATCCCATATTCAGTAACAATAAACTTATTAGAATATCCTACACTTAATAAAACAAAAGTAAGAATAATTGGTTCTAAAAAATAACCAATACTTCCTATTAATCTACTTCCAGTAGTAGGAATACATATACTAAATAAATCCTTAAATATTTTTTTATCAGGTTTTAATTCATTTTTTTTAATTTTAAAATTAGGAAGTAAGAATATAAAAATAATTATAGAAGTAAGTTCACTAAGTACATTAGTAAGCATTATATAAGCAATTGCATACTTAATACCCATTTTTAAAAAATAAGGTAAAAAAAGAATAATAACAACTAATCTTACAATATCTTCTAAAACATTAGTAATAACATGTGGATACATCCTCATCTTACCAAAAAAATAACTTCTAAGCATATTTGATATACTCATAAAAGGTAGTACAAAAGCAATAGAAATAATACCTAATGTACACCTAGATTCCTTAAGTAAATTAATAGCTATACTTTTTCCAAAAATAAATAGAATAATAAATATAATAGTATCAATAAATAAAGAAATAAAACAAGCAGTAATTACTAATCTCTTACTACTTGTTTTCTCTTTAGCAATTAAAATATTTAAAGCCGAAGGAAGACCAAATTGCGCAATTGTATTTAAAAGAATAAAAGTAGGACTTATTAAAGAATATAAACCAATTCCATAAGTACCAATAATACGTGTCATAAAAATTCTAATAAGCATTCCCAGTATCTTAGTAAAAAATCCTCCAATAATTAATATAATAGTTGATTTAATAAATTTATTTTTCAAATGAATCTCCTTTGAATATAATTTCTAAATAATATATATGTAAATAAATAAGAATTTATTAATAAAATGAGAATTTAACTGAAAAATTAAAAAAATTATCGATTTTTCTTTAAAAATAATTATTTTTCATATATAATATATATGTTGGAACTAAAAAATATTATTTCTGGAGGTATAAAATGGATATTGAATTTAACGATATAAAAGAATTATACACAAGATTAGAACCAGCACTTATAGCAAAAGTAGCTGAATTAACAAGAAATGGTATAAACTACATAAAAAAAGAAGATGTATGGAACTATTTAAAAGATAGTAAATGGCGAAATGCAAATAATTTACTTTTATATCAAATAGTAGATGATATATTAAACATTGATAATATGCTTTTAGATAATTATGTCAAAGATAAAGTAAAATTAACAAGAGTTACACCTAATTTAGATAGTGAGGGATTATATGAATAAGAAAAAAAACAAAAAAGAAAACATATTTACAAGTATTTGTATAAGTATTTTAATATTATTAATATCAATATTCGGAATTATACCACTTATTAAAGATTTAAACTTTGGTCTAGATCTAGCAGGAGGATTTGAAGTACTATATAAAGTAGATAGTCTTGATGGCAAAAAAGTAACATCAGATATGGTAAATAGTACCTATAAGATAATTGAAAAAAGAGTTAACGGATTAGGCGTTAGCGAACCAGAAATAACAATAGAAGGAAATAATATAAGAGTCCAATTAGCAGGCGTAGATAATGCCGATGAAGCAAGAAAAACAATCAGTAAAGTAGGAGTATTAACATTTAGAGATTCAGAAGATAATATTCTTATGACTAGTGATGTAATAAGTGATGCCAATTTAACTCAAAATGATAAAACTGGTGCATATGAAGTATCACTATCAGTAAAAGATAAAGATAAGTTCTATGAAGTAACAAAAGAAATAAGTGAATCAGATAGTCCTTATATGGCTATATGGTTAGACTTTGAAGATGGAGTAGATAGTTATTATAAGTATGATGCTGAAGGAAAACAAACTGGAACTGAAAAATGTGGTGATTTAGAAAACTCTCATTGCTTATCTTATGCTAGTGTTAAGCAAGGATTTGCATCAGATGTAGTAATTCAAGGAAAATTTGAAAAAGAAGAAGCTAAAAATTTAGCAGAATTAATTAAAAGTGGTAGTATGCCAACTAAATTAACAGAAATATCATCACGTACAGTAACTGCCTCATTTGGAGAAAATTCATTAAATAAAACATTTATAGCTAGTATAATTGGTGTTGCTGCAATAATGTTATTATTAATTATACTATATCGTGTAAGTGGATTTATAGCTAGTATAGGTATGATGACATACTTATTTATTACTCTATTAGTATTCCATCTATGTGGTGGTAAATTAACCCTACAAGGAATAGCTGCCCTAGTAATAGGTGTAGGTATGGCAGTAGATTCAGCAGTTATTAGTTTCTCAAGAATCAAAGAAGAATTAAAAAACAAAAAAACATTAAAAGATGCCTATCAATCAGGTAATAAACAATCATTTATATCAATATTAGATGCTAATGTAACAACTTTAATAGCTGCCATAGTATTATTTATCTTTGGAGAAAGTAGTGTTAAAGGATTCGCTACTATGTTAATTATAAGTATTGTAACTACATTTGTAATAATGGTATATCTAACACGCTATCTAATAGGATTACTTGTAAAAACAGATAAATTTAATAAACATACAAATCTATTTATTGGATATAAAGAAAATAGTAAAAATATTTTTGATAAAATTGATTTTGTTAAAAATAGAAAAAAAATTTATGCAGCAGTTTGTTTAATAATAGTAGCTGGTGGAATATTTATAGGACTAAAAGGATTAAACCTTGGAATTGATTTCAAAGGAGGATCAACAATAACAGTTGCCTCTAAAGATGATATCAAAGTAAGTAGCATCAAAAAAGATGTTAATGAATTAGGCTATAAAATAAGTAAATTAGAACAAGTAAACGATAGTACTATATATGTAACACTTAAAGACGTACTTGATAATGAAGATACAGAAGCAACAGAAAGCTATTTCAATAAAAAATATGATGCAACAACAAGTGTTGGAGCAGTATCTAATATCGTTAAAAAGAATTTAACAATGAATGCTATAAAAGCACTTATCTATGCATGTGTAGCTATAGTAATATATATATCAATTAGATTTAGATTTAGTAATGCCATATCATCAATAACAGCTCTAATTCATGATAGCTTACTTGTAGTAATTATATTTGCTTTCCTAAGATTAGAAGTAAGTAGTATCTTTATAGCTGCAATACTATCAATAATAGGATATTCAATCAATAATACAATCGTAATATTTGATAGAATAAGAGAGAATAAAGAAAAAATATATAAGAATAAAATTAATAATATAAATCAATTAGAAGATTTAGTTAATATTAGTTTAAGACAAACAATTACAAGATGTATAATTACAACAGTAACTACATTATTACCAGTAGTAGCTCTAATTATATTTGGATCATATGAAATTCTAAACTTTAATTTAGCTCTATTATTTGGTTTAATAGTAGGAACATTCTCAAGTTTATTTATAGCTAGTCAAATATGGTTAGAAATAGAAAAAAGAAGCATTGGAAAACCTAAAAAGAAAAAATGGTATGAAGATGATTCTAAAGAAATAGAAGAATTAAAAGTAAAAGGTATTAATTGTTAATAAGAAAATATGCAAGAAATTGCATTTTTTTTATTTTTTTTCTTGAAAAAAAAGGAAATGAGAAAGTTATATCGTATAATATACATGAGGGAACAATATATATAAGGAGGTTAAAAGTGAATTTAGTAGAAGATAATAAAGAAGAATTTAAAACATTATCAAATGACATAGTATTTAAAAGCATATTTTTCAAAAATCCTGATTTATTAGAGTGGTTAATGAATAGAACATTTGAATTAGTAGTAGATAGAGTATTTTTAAAAAGTAGAACACTTGATGCATTAATAGAATGTGATGATATAGTTTATAATTTAGAAGTAAATAAATATTTTGACTTAGAAACAATAATTAGAAATTATCTATATCAAAGTAATTATTTAATATTTATGGTTCATAGAGGAAAGAAATATGTAAATAGTATTAAACCAGTAGTTCAAATTAATTATAATATCAAAACAAAAAATGAATATCAGTATGAAGGAAAAATTGAAGATATAGAATCAAAGACTTTAAAAAAGTATTATTTTATCAAAAAAATAAT
>CACYFN010000046.1 GCA_902773675.1 uncultured Erysipelotrichaceae bacterium
TACAAAACTTTCTGTATAAGTAGTTCCATATTCTTTAGTTGTAAATGTATTTTCGACGTCTGTTGAATTTGCAAAATAAGCTATAGTTAGACCTACTATACCTATAATAGCTATTAATAATAAAGCTATTACTGACTTTTTATTATTCATATCTTTCCTCCTATCCTTTCTAATGAATAATATTGATAGATTACTACTTTTCTATCTAATAAAATTATATAAAAAAATTGATATTTTGTAAATACCAATTTTTATATTTTTATATTTATTTTACACTACTTTATTTATATTATCACTATAATTACCTATATAAATATTTATCTTTTTATTAGATATATATGCTATTTTAGTAGCTAATTTATTAATAAAATATCTATCATGAGATATAAATATAATAGTACCATTATAATTAAGTAATGCATGTTCTAATATTTCTTTAGTAAATATATCTATATGATTAGTAACTTCATCTAATAATAATACATTATAATTTTCTTGCATTAAACAAAATAGTTTTAATCTTACTCTTTCACCACCTGATAATTTATCTAATCTTTTAAATATATTATCTTTACTAAACAAAAATTTATTTAATGAACTTCTTAAATGTGATTCATCTCCTATATAATATTTTCTAACTTCATCAATAATAGTAATTTTCTCATTATCAAATTTAATTTCTTGAGGAATATATCCTATTTTAACGTTAGATCCTACTTTTATTTTATTATTACCATTTAATATTTCTTTAATTAAACTAGATTTACCACATCCATTATTACCCATTATACATATTCTATCTTGAAAGAATATATCTAAATTAATATTATCTAGTAATATATTATCATAACCAATACTTAAATTATTAATTATAATTACTTTTTTACCTGTTCTATCATCTATATTAAATGATAGAGGTATATCTTTTTTATTATTAGGTTTATCTATTTTATCCATTCTATCTATTCTTTTTTGAATATTATTTGCTCTTTTAAAGAAAGATTCATTATCACCTAACTTACCAAATTCTTTTAATTGTTTAATAGATTTTTCCATTTTATTTATAGTTTTAACTTGATTATTATAATCTTTTATTTTTAATTCTTTTCTAATCTTATATTCTTCTAAGTAATAACTATAATTACCATGATATAAATCTATATTTTTATTTTCTAATAATATTATTTTATTAACTACTTTATCTAAGAAATATCTATCATGAGATACTATTAATATACTACCTTTAAAATTAATTAAATAATCTTCTAATAATTCTAACATATTAATATCTAAGTGATTAGTTGGTTCATCTAATAGTAATATATCAGGTTCATCTAATAATATTGTTATTAAACTAATAATAGTTTTTTCTCCACCTGATAAATCATTATAACATCTATTAAGTAATTCTAAATCTATTTTAAATGTATTAGTTAATTTACTTATTTTAGAATCTACTTCATAACCATTTAAACTATTATATTTATCTTGTAACTTAAGATATTTATTAATATTTTTATTATTTAAATTATTTTCTAGATTAATCATTTCATTGTGTATATCAAATATATCCTTAAATTTACCATATAATAAATCTTTAACACTTATATCAATATTATTAATTTGTTTTAAATATCCTATTTTAGTATTATTTCTAATAGAAATAGTACCACTATCAATATTAGTAATGCCTGCAATTATATTAAGTAGTGTTGATTTCCCACTACCATTATCACCAATTAAAGCAACATGTTCACCATGTATAATTTCAAAACTTAAATCTTTATATAAATTATCAAATCCATAATTTTTATTAACTTTATATAAACTTATATCTATCATAATATCACATCCTTAAATTTTAACACAAAAAAACTATACAAATCTGTATAGTTTATATACAGATGCAGGCACGACGAAAACTCACACCTACATCTATAAAAAAAATTTTAGATGTTAGGTGTGATAAATAATATATACATGATAACTCTATCATAATAATTTAACATATTTATCACTCCTTTATATTATAAAACAATAAGTAACACTACATCAATTACAACAAGTACTAATGTAATTGCATTAAGTACAATACCTGCAATTTTAGGTCCACCTTTACGACAGAAACATCCAAGTGGAAGACCAATTAATGAAAGAATACTAGGTAATAAACAAATTGCAACACAAGATATTATTCTAACAGATGAATCAACTGCACTAGCAACAGAATATCCAGAATAATAATCATAAGTACTAGTAACAGTTGATGTAAATCCAAATACAAATACCGCTAAAATAACAGCAATTATAAGAGAAATTACACCACAAATTAGTCCAATAATACCCAAAACTAAACTAGCTGTAGCAGCTCCACTACCCTTTTTAGGTGCAGCGGCAGAAGTAGTTTGTTGTGTAACAGTAGCATTTCCATTAACTGGAACTCCACATTTAACACATATAACTGCTTTTTCATCCATTTTTTCTCCACAATTTGAACAATATTTCATAAATCACACTCCTATCTTAATATAATTCTATCAAAAAAACATGATTTATGCAATACATAATTATTTTTTATTTATGTATTTTTTATCATCAATATTAAATAAATTATCTATTTCAATTTTTAATGAAAATAAACCAAGTGAAGAAAAAGTTTCATTTAAAATACCATATTGATCCATTAATAATTCATAATATGAATCAAACGACTGATTATCATCTCTTATAAAAATTAACTTTTCTCTAATACTTATATAATTCTCATATAAAGATAAATATTGTTTTAAATCATAATTAGTAATTTTATTTTCATTTCTTAATTTATACAAATATTTAATTCTAACTATATCTGAGAATAATATATTTTCTAAATCATAATTATTATAAGTAATACCTAATTCTTCTAATGATTTATTAAATAGATGCTTAGCTAAATATTTATTTAAATCATTAGTAACACTATCAAGAAATTCATTATTAATTTTTTCCATAACAAACCACCAGAACATATTATAGCATAAAAAAAGAAATATACAACTATATTTCTTGTAAAATAATAATAATCATAGGTTTACATTCTGTTTTTTGATAATAAAATTTACCCAATTGTTCCCTAATACTCATCTTTAGCTTATTGAAATCTACATAATTATTTTTAATATTATCTTTTAAAATCTTTAAACATATATCTTCCGATTCTTTAATAAGATCTGCATTATCTTTAACATATATAAATCCTTTAGTATGAATTTTAGGATTAGATAAAATAGTTTTATCGCTTTTTCTTAATGTTGAAGTAACAATAACAATACCATCTTCACTTAAAAGTTCTCTATCTTTTAAAACTAAATCACCAATATCAGTAGAATCTTTACCATCAATAAAAATATCATCTACTTTAACTCTTTCATTAGTATCTACTAAATTACCATTTATAAAAGTACTAACATATCCATTTAAATTTAAAATAATATTTTCTTTATTCATACCAATCTTTAAAGCAGAGTTAGCATTTTCTACTTGATGTCTATATTCTCCATTAACAGGAAAATAATATTTAGGATCCATTAAATTTAACATCATCATCAAGTCTTCACTAGAAGCATGAGGTGATAAATACTTCTTAGATAAAATAACTAAATTAGAGCCTATTTTAGCAATAGCATTAAATATCTTAGTAGAAGTCATCTCAATACCATCATATATAGGAGATGCAATAACAACAGTATCATCCTCAGTTAAAGTAATAAATTTATCAGAATTTCTTAAAATTCTCTTTAAACTTGAATAAGGTTTCTCCCTTTCATTAGAAATAAGTACTATTATACCTTCTTCATTAACATGATGAATATTCTTAATACGATTTTTATCAAACCTAATTAATCCCATATCAATAGATTTTAAAATAATATTTTCTAAGTTTTTACCCATAATAACAACATTACGTTTAGTTTTAGCAATTTCATTAAGCATCTCTTGAATACGATAAACTTGAGTTTCAAAAATATTAAGTAAAATTCTTCCATCATTTTTATTTAAAACATCTCGTAATATATTTTCTGCTCGATGATTAGGAGAAGTAAATCCTACTTTATCAGCATATACCGATTCACTCATTAAACATAAAACACCTTGTTTACCAATGTATGCAAGTTTACCAATATCTGTTTTATAAGGTCCAACCATAGATGGATCAAATAAAAAATTACCAGTAAATACAATAGCTCCATCAGAAGTATTTAAAACATATAAAAATGAATCAGGTAATGCATGAGAAACTTGTATTGGAAAAATACTATTTTTACCAAAATCATACTTCTTATGAGCAGTAAGAATATTTAAATTATCACATTTAACATTATCTTCCTCTAAATCCTGTTTAATCATCTCTATAGTAAATTTACCACCATATATTTTTAAATCAGGTAATTGGTGCAAAATATCAGAAATAGCTCCCATTTGTTCATCATGTCCATGTGTAATAAATAAACCTTTAATTCTATCTTTATTTTCAATTAAATAATCATAATTAGGAATAATATAATCAATACCAAGTAAATCATCACTTGCATACTTTAATCCAGCTTCAAAAACAAAAATATCATGATCAACTTCTACAACATACATATTTTTTCCTATTTCATTTAAACCACCTAAAGCAAAAATTTTAATTTTACTCATAATTTTCCTCCTTTCTTTTTGACTTTATAATTATACCATTAAAAAATATAATTTTCAACAAAATAAGATAGCTTAAAAAGTTATCTTATTCTTTCTTAATTCTTTTACATCATTAATTGAAAGTAAACCATTTCTTTTATAAAGAATAGATTGATATTTAATTCTAATTTTATGAAAAGCACGACAAAGTATTTGTCTTATTCGTTCACTACTACAACCTAAACATTCACCTATTTCAGCATAATTCATAGATCTACAATTATTAATTCCATAATAATGATATATTACATATTTTTCCCTATCATTTAAAGATAAATCACAAGCATCAATTATATCACTACAATCAATATCTTTAATAACTTTCTCTTCAAAGTCAACGACACTAGAAAAATTTCTTACGCAATTTAATTCACCATCAATATCATCAATATAATTATTAATTTTCAAAATCAAATCCTCTAAAGAGTCAACTGGATAATTCAAATAATCAGCAATTTCATAAAGATTACCTTCATGACCATCATTTAAAATTTTATCTTTAACACTATCTAAATTAAGACAAATATCAAGTTGTTTATTACTTATATGTCCATATTTACCAAATTCTCTAACATATTTCATTAACGAAGCAATAATTTCTTCCTTGATCAATGTAGAAAAAGATGTAGTATAAGATTTTTTATTCTTTTCAATAGCATTCTCAATACCAAAATATCCTTGTTGTACTAAATCAATATAATCAATACCATTACCAATATAATTTAAAGATAAATAAGCAGATACCCATAAAGAACTATCAATAAAAAATTCTCTTAAATCATAATTACTCATATCATGACTTTTTATATAATTATTCATTTCTTTAAATGTTAAACATTCAGAAGAAAATATCTCTCGAATATATTCAATATCAGCTTCACTTAATTTTTCTTCAAAATTACCTTTATATATATTTTCATTTTCAAATAACAACATAATAATATTATTGGTTGCTGAAACATAATTGAAATTAATTTGTTCAATATTATTAAATAATTTAATCAAATCTATCATATCTTTTTTTAGTTTAATTAAATTTTCCCCTATTTTTTCCATATATTATCACTCAATTCATCATAAAATCCTAAATCATACAAATGACTATTACTTATTAATTTTCTTATTTTAAAAATAATATTATTTATATAATTATCAGTTCTTAAATTAGAAATTTTAAAATATCTAGCAGTTGCAGGAATACTTTTAAAAATACCATCATTTAAACCGAATCTATATTCAATAAAATCTTTTTCATATTTATTTAAACAACTTAAAACATAATTTAATTGTTCAATTACACTATTATCATCCATTGTATTTAATTTAACTTCTTTATAAAAAACTTTATCATGACCAAAAATAATCTTATATAAATATAAATAACAAATATTAATATTAATTAATTTAATTTTTTCTTTTTGTTCTTCACTATTAGGAATAATCTTATTATATTTTAAACTTAAATGTTCATTAGAAGCCTGATTAATTATAATATCAATAATAGTTTCATCATTTTTATATTCATCTGGAATATATTCATAACAATCAAGATTATAAGAAACAGCAATTCTGTAAAAATCTAAATCAAAATTATATCGTTTACTAATTCTTTTTAAAAATTTAGGTTCTCCTTTAATTGCAACTAAAATTTCATATTTAATTTTTTCATCCATAATAGTAACCCCCAAGCACAAGTATTATATAACAAAAATAAAAAAAGTCAAATTAAAAGAGTAATTAAATTACTCTATTATAGCTTTTATTCTTCTAACACCAGCACTACTAGCTTCTTCTTTAATTATTTTAAATTTACCAATTTCACGAGTATTTTTTACATGTGGACCACCACATAATTCTTTTGATACATCACCAATACTATAAACTGTAACAATATCAGGATACTTTTCAATAAACATACATTCAGCTCCTGATTTAATTGCATCTTCTTTTTTCATTTCTTGAACATTTACATCAAGTCCATCATTAATCCATTTATTTACTAAGTCTTCAACTTTACTTTTTTCTTCATCTGTTAATTTATGATCACAGCTAAAATCAAAACGCATACGTTCAACTGTAATATTAGATCCTTTTTGATGACAATTAGGAGATACTATTACTTTTAAAGCTGCATTTAATAAATGTGTAGCAGTATGATATCTAGTTTCAATTTCACCATTACCACTAAGTCCACCTTTAAATTTACCAGCAGATGCCGTTCTAGATAACTCTTGATGCTCCTTAAATTTTTTCATAAAGCCTTCGGCATCAACTTTTAAGCCTTTTTCACTAGCTAATTCAGTAGTTAATTCAATAGGAAAACCAAATGTATCAAATAAATGAAATGCAGTAATACCATCTATATCTTTATTTGATACTTTTTCAAATTCTCTTAAACCTTTTTCTAAAGTTCTATTAAATTTAATCTTTTCATTAGTAAGTACATCATAAACAACTTGTTCATTTTTAGATAATTCATCATAATATTTTTTATATTTATTAATAATTAATTTAGCTATTTCAGTATCCCAATTACTATTAATATCAATATTTAACTCTTTAGCATGTCTAATTGCTCTTCTTATTAATCTTCTTAAAATATATCCTTGATCTGTATTACTAGGTTTTATACCAGAATTATCCGCACTAATAAATACTGCAGTTCTAATATGATCAGCAATAATTCTCATACTAGTAGGATTATCTTCATATTTAACATCAGTTAAACTTTCAATATAAGATATAACATCTTTCCAAATAGAAGATTTATAATTATCATTAACGCCTTCCAAAGCAGATACAATTCGCTCATATCCCATACCAGTATCAATATTTTTATTTTTAAGTTCCTCTAATTTACCATCGCTAGTTCTATTATATTGCATAAAAACATTATTCCAAATTTCTACCCATCTATCATCTTCAGGATCAAAAACTTCTGGAATATCATCATCACTTCTAAAATAAAATATTTCCGTATCAGTTCCACATGGACCTGTATCACCTGCAGCCCAAAAATTATCTTCTACAGTCTCCGCAATATGGCTTTCCTTAATACCAGCTTGAAGCCATAAATCTCTAGCTTCAGTATCTTTATTTAATACTTCATTACCAGCAAAAACAGTAACAGCAAGTCTCTCATTAGGTATTTTTAAAACACTAGTTAAAAATTCATAACTCCATTTTATACTATCTTCTTTAAAATAATCTCCTAAACTCCAATTACCTAACATTTCAAAAAAAGTATGATGAGTAGTATCCCCTACTTCATCTAAATCATTAGTTCTAACACATTTTTGATAATCAACAAGTCTTTTCCCATAAGGATGCGGAATACCCATCAGATAAGGTATTAATGGTTGCATACCAGCAGTATTAAAAAGTACACTTGGATCATTTTCAGGAACTACTGGAGCACTTGGTATTTGTTTATGTCCTTTACTAACAAAAAAATCTATATATAAATCTTTAATATTCATTAAATCACGTATAATCTAATTATGTGATTTTTTCACATAATTAGAAACTCCTTTCTTTAAATTTTATATTACAACTTTAGGAGTTATAATATTTAAGCACTG
>CACYFN010000047.1 GCA_902773675.1 uncultured Erysipelotrichaceae bacterium
TTTTATAAAAAAAAGTAATTTATTAGTAAAATAATATTTTAAATACATATTATGTAAATCAATTATAAATGTAAAATTGTAACAATTTATCGATTTCTGTCATAAACTATATTGTAATTTTTAAAATAGTATGCTACAATTAAAATGTAATATTTGTAGGAAAGGAGTTTAACATGGAAAATCAAAATAAAACAAATGGAATGGCTGTTGCGTCATTAATCCTAGGTATAGTATCAGTTGTATTAAGCTGGGTTACATTCGTTGGTTTAGCTTCAGGTATAGTTGGATTAGTTCTTTCTATAATGGGACGTAAAAAATGTGCACCTGGACAAACAGGAATGGCAACTGCTGGATTAGTTTTAGCTATCATCGGTATTGTTATAAGTGGTATTTGGACTACTTGCACTATTTGTACTTGGTGTGCAGTTACAAGCAATCCATATTACTATTATTATTAATAATTAAAAACTGTTGCTAAGCAATAGTTTTTTTGGGAGGTATTAAAATGTATCCATTTATATCATTATTTGGAAAACAGATTTCAACATATACAATAATGGCTACAATTGGTATTCTAATATCTGGATATCTAGCTTGCAGATTAGTAAGAAAAAAAGGATATAATGATAACGATATGATAATGCTCCTTTTAATAGCAGCATTAGGAGTATATTTAGGTGGTCATATATTATATGGAATTACAAATATCAATAAATTATATCTACTTATAATACATATTGGTAATACTCCAAATATAGAAACTCTTTTTGAAGCAATAATGGATATTTTTGGTGGATCGGTTTTCTATGGTGGATTAATTGGAGGAATGGTTGCAGGATATATCTATATTAAAAAGAAAAAACTACAATATAATATATTTGCAGATATAGCAACCATTATAATTCCATTATTTCATTTCTTTGGTAGAATTGGATGCTTTTTAGTAGGATGCTGTTTTGGAGTTGAGAGTCATATAGGATTTACATTTGAAAATTCACCTTTAGAAGTAGCAAACCATGTTCACAGGTTTCCAATTCAATTAGTAGAAGCTACATATAACTTATGTTTGTTTATCATATTATATAATTTACTAAAAAGAAGCAAATTAAAAGGAAAATTATTAGGATTATATTTAATATTATATCCAGTAGGAAGATTTATTTTTGAATTTTTCCGAGGCGATGAATATAGAGGATTTTTATTTGGATTATCAACATCCCAAATAATAAGTATCATATTATTATTTATAGGAATATACATATTAACAAAAAAAGAGAAGAACTCATCATCAAAATGAGTTCTTTTTATATTTTTCTAAATAATAATCTCTCAAAGATTTAAATCTTTCAAAATGTACAACCTCTCTTTGTCTTAAAAAAGAAAGTGGAGCAAGCAAATCAGGATCATTTGTCATATCCATTAAATGTTCATAAGTTACTCTTGCCTTTTGTTCAGCAGCCATATCCTCTGTTAAATCAGCATTCCAGTCACCGGTTGTTTGAATATATGCAGAAGTAAAAGGAACACCATTAGCATCTACTGGAAATATTGCATGATCATGCTGAACATATTGACCAGATAATCCAGCACGTTCCAACTCCTCAATAGAAGCTCCTTTCATTAGTTGTGTAACCATAGTAGCAATCATCTCAACATGTGCCATTTCTTCAGTACCAATATCATTTAATAAAGCAAATCCTTTTTCATCAGGCATTGTATATCTTTGATTTAAATATCTCATTGCAGCAGCAAACTCACCATCAGGTCCTCCATATTGAGCTAATAAATTTTTAGCCATCTTTAAATCCTTTTTCTTAATATTAATAGGATATTCTAACTTTTTTTCATATAACCACATAAAAACCTCCTAAGATTCCCATGGCCATGGCCTATCATTCCATGCCCAAGGATATGTATTTAAACTATCATTATTTAAAAATAATGGTCCAAATTTATTTTGATACTCCATAATTAAATTATTTTGTTGATTACGATATTGATTAAATAGTTCAATTGCATTTTTATCATTAGGAAAAACATCCAAATATAAATTTATATCAATACAAGCAAACGATAAAGAATCAATATAAGTAAGCATTTCTGCTTGCTCATTCATTGGCTTTATTTCATATGGTTCCTTTATTTTATAAGCATCATATAAGTTTTGAAACATATTTCCCCTAATAAATCCTTGATAAGGATCATATAACATAGGTGAATTACTCATATTCATTTTATATTGATCATTACCAATTTTATTAATCTTATAATTTTCCATAAAATTATAGTTATTTAAGTAATTATTCATAAATCCCCCTCAACATATAATATGGCATATAACCAGTAATGAATAGGCATAAAACTACTTATTCATATATTTTTTATAAAAATATCCATAAAATATAAAATTAATTTGACTTTCTAATAAAAAAATGCTATCATAGCGAACATCAACGCGAAAAATTGCGTTATTAGAAGTAGGGGGAATAAAACATGACAAAATCAATGAGTATTTTATCAAGAATAATCATTATGTTCTTATTTACAATTACTCTAACAATTGTAGGAGGACAAAAAGTATTAGCTGCTCAACCAACAAAAGTTGGACCAGTAGTAGCCGGACAAATAGTAGGTGGGAAAACATATTTTCCAATAAAAACAGCAGGTAATTACAAAGCATTCTGTACAAGTGGTATCAATGTAGATGTACCATCTGGAAGAACTTGTACATTAATAACAAATGGACAATGGTCTGAAGGAGCACAAGCAGGTGTTGCCGCTATTATTGAAGAATACAATAATGGTAAAATCAGTGGAAAATATAATTCATACTGGTATGCTGAAATGGCAATTAATTCATACATTAGACCAGGTAGTATGATAGTAAGAGCTGAAAATGGTGAACAAGATTCAATAGTAAAATCATTAGTAGCTAAAGCAAAAGAAGCTGAAAAAAAAGCATCAGCTAAGTTTACTTTAACAACTTCAAATAATGAATTAACATTTACAAAATCAGGAGATAATTATGTTTCAAATAAAATAACAGTATCAGGAACATATATCGACAGTTTCAATGTAACAGTATCAGGAACAAATAATGTTAAAGTAATAAATAAAACTAGCAATAGTTTCCAAGTTAGCTTTCCTGCATCAAACCTAGAAGTAGGAAAAACTATAAATGTAACAGCTAAAGTAACAGCAAAAAAATCATATAAAACAGCAAAAAATTATTCTTGTGGTAGTGGAGTACAAAATATTACAATTAACTACTTAGAAACAGCAACAGCAACAGCAACAGCAACAATCAGTGGTAAAATAACAAGAAAAGGTAATGCTTTAGAAATTACTAAAGTAGATCCATATAATAATAAAAATGTAGCAGGAGCAACATTAGTACTTAAAAATTCAAGCGGTAAGCAAGTAGCAACTTGGGTAACTACAACATCAGCAAAAAAATTTACAAATTTAGCAGCTGGAACATATACTTTAATAGAAACAAAAGCACCAGAAGGATATAAAAAATCTTATTTAGCACAAACAATAACCATTAAAGAAGATGGAAAAACTGTAAAAGTAACATTTGATAACTATCCAGAAACTGGAGTAAAAATTCAAAAAGTAGATGCAGTAACTGGAAAAAACATTGCCGGAGCAAAATTACAAGTAAAAAATGCAAAAGGAACAGTTGTAAAAACAATTACATCAGAAGCAAAAGCAATCGAATTGAATTTAGATGCTGGAGATTATACATTAACAGAAATTGAAGCACCAAAAGGATATAAATTAACAAGTGAACCAGTAAAATTCACAGTTAGTGAAAAAGGTGAAATAGCAACTGTCAGAGTTAAAAACTATCCAGAAACCGGAGTAAAAATACAAAAAGTCGATGGAATAACAGGAAAAACAGTAGCAGGAGCAAAATTACAAGTAAAAAATGCTAAAGGAATGGTTGTAAAAACGATTACTTCAGAAACAAAACCAATTGAATTAAAAATAGATGCTGGAGATTATACATTAACAGAAGTAGAAGCACCAAAAGGATATAAAATAACAAGAAAGTCGATGGAATAACAGGAAAAACAGTAGCCGGAGCAAAATTACAAGTAAAAAATGCTAAAGGAACGGTTGTAAAAACGATTACTTCAGAAACAAAACCAACAGAATTAAAAATAGATGCTGGAGATTATACATTAACAGAAGTAGAAGCACCAAAAGGATATAAAATAACAAGTGAACCAGTAAAATTCACAGTAAATACAAATGGTGAGATAGCAACTGTAACAATGAAAAATTATCCAAATACCGGAGCTAAAATAAGTAAAGTTGATGTGGAAAAATTATCCAAATACCGGAGCTAAAATAAGTAAAGTTGATGTGACAAATAGTAAAGAATTACCAGGAGCAACATTAGTAATAAAAGATGCAAGTGGTAAAGAAATTAAAAGATGGGTATCAACAACAGAACCAACATATTTCGAATTAGACCCAGGAAAATATACATTAACAGAAACAATTGCCCCACAAGGTTATAAATTATCAAAAGAAACTATTGAATTTGAAGTAAAAAATGATGGAACAATTGATACAGTAACAATGAAAAATGCCCCTATTACAGGAGCACAGATAAGTAAAGTAAATGTTACAAATGGAAAAGAATTACCAGGAGCAACATTAGTAATAAAAGACTCTAAAGGTAAAGAAATAAAATCATGGGTATCAACAACAGAACCAACATATTTTGAATTAGATCCAGGAAAATATACATTAACAGAAACTATCGCACCAAAAGGATTTAAATTGTCAACAGAAACAATAGAATTCGAAGTAAAAGAAGATGGTACAACTACCCAAGTAAAAATGGAAAATGAACCATTAGGAAGTGCTAAAATCAGTAAACAAGATATCACAAATAAACAAGAATTACCAGGAGCAACATTAGTAGTAAAAGATGCAAATGGTAAAGAAATAATTAAATGGGTATCTAGTTACGAACCAAAATATATAGAACTTGCAGCTGGAAAATATACATTAACAGAAACTATCGCACCAAAAGGATATAAATTATCAACAGAAACAATAGAATTTGAAGTAAAAAATGATGGATCAGTTACACCGGTAGTAATGTATAATGAACCAAATAAAACTGGAGCAAACATTAGTAAACAAGATATCACAAATAAACAAGAATTACCAGGAGCAACATTAGTAATAAAAGATGCTAGTGGTAAAGAAATTAAAAAATGGGTATCAACAAATGAACCAACATATTTTGATTTAACTCCAGGTAAATATACACTAACAGAAACAATTGCTCCAAAAGGATATAAATTATCAACAGAAACTATTGAATTCGAAGTTAAAGAAGATGGTACAATTACTAAAGTAGTAATGTATAATGAACCAGTTACAACTGGAGCAAGAATAAGTAAACAAGATATAACAAATAAGCAAGAATTACCAGGAGCAACACTAGTAGTAAAAGATGCAAATGGTAACGAAGTTGCAAGTTGGGTATCAACAAGTGAACCACATTATATTGAACTTACTCCAGGAAGTTATACACTAACAGAAACAATTGCTCCAGCTGGATATAAATTATCAACAGAAACTATTTCATTTGAAGTAGCATCTGATGGAACAATTACACCAGTAGTAATGTATAATGAACCAAATAAAACAGGTATTAGAATAAGTAAACAAGATATCACAACAAAAGAAGAATTACCAGGAGCAACATTAGTAATTAAAGATTTAAGTGGTAATGAAATAGCACGTTGGGTATCAACAAGTGAACCACGTTACATAGAATTAGAACCAGGAGAATATATGTTAACAGAAATAGAAGCTCCAAATGGTTATGATTTAAGTTACGAGGTAGTAAGATTTACAGTAGATAGTGAAGGAAATACAGCAAGTGATGTTGTAATGTACAATTCAAAAACACCAGTAACAGCAGATAGAAACTTATTATTAACAACAATGGGATTTATTGGTGCCGCAATAATTGGAGCAGTAGCTATTAAAAAATTAAAACATCAAATGTAAAAAAAGACTGCCTAGCAGTCTTTTTATAATTAAAGGGGGTGATAATATGATTCAAGAATATAATTATAAACAAGAAGTATATAAGATAATAGATGTAGTTACTATTTATGGAATAAACTTTGTTATAAGTAAAAATAGTAAAAATGAATTAACATATATGAAAATAACTAATTTAAGTTCTAAAACAGTATTTACTCCACTTGAAAATTTAATTCAAGTATTAGAAGTATATAATACTAAAAAAATATATAATATAAAGAAAGTATTAGATTTATTTGTAGAAAAATTAAATAATTTAATTAAAAAAGGTAAAATAAAAAATTATGATACCAAAGAAATAGTTTTTCAATTTAACAAATATATAAAAGAAATAACAATATCATTAGATGACAATATCGAAGACAAAGAACTTAAAAAAGTTAATAAATTTCTAAAACAATTTGAACATCAACCAAAAATAAAAAAATTATGTAATGTCTATGGAGCTATGCTATTAATATCTATAATTGGAATAAGCATTTTCACATATTCATTAATATCTTGGTATAGTGAAGGAAAGAATAATAAAAATATATCATCTAATTTAATTGCCGCAACAACAAAAGAAGAAAAACAAGGATTAAATAAAGATGAAATCCAAAAAATTCTAAATGACATAACTGATATAGATAAATATAGTTATAACTATTGGGGATATTCCAATGTAACTATGTTAAGTGTAGATTTTACTGATTTATTAAATCAAAATCCTGACACCGTTGGTTGGTTATATGTTAATAATACAAATATAGATTATCCAGTAGTACAAAGCGGTGATAATAGCTATTATCTAGATCACTCCTTTGAAAAAGAATATAGTGGAGCAGGTTGGATATTTGCTGACTATCGTTCAAATTTAAAAGACTTAGAAAAAAATACCGTTATATATGGTCATGGTAGAAAAGATAATACAATGTTTGGTACACTTGATGATACATTAAGTAGTAGTTGGTATACTGAACCAGAAAACCAAATAATTAAATTATCCACACCAGAAAAAGATATGTTATGGCAAATAGTATCCATTTATACTGTACCAGCTGAATCATATTATTTGACCCATACTTTTGAATCAGATAAAACATATAATAAATTTCTAGAAACTATTGTCGGAAGAAGTATATATGATTTTAATACTAAAGTAAACACTACAGATCATATATTAACACTCTCAACTTGCTTAGATAATAGTGGAAATAGAATAGTAGTACATGCAAAATTAGTAAAATCAGTAGATAGATAAGATTAAGTGAAAAACTTAATCTTTTTATTTTCAATAAAATTACACAATACCATCAAAAAATAATCAAAACTTTTGAATATACTTATATCAGACAAGGAGGAAAAATATGATTGAAACATTTAAAAGAAGAGAAGAAAAATATTTATTAACTCAAAATCAATATAATTATCTATTAAATAAAATAAGTAATTATATAGAAAAAGATAAATATTATGAAAGCAACATTTGTAATATATATTTTGATACAGATAACTTTGATTTAATCAAAAATTCCATAGAAAAACCATTATATAAAGAAAAAGTAAGACTTAGAAGTTATAATATACCAGAATTAGAAGATAAAGTATTCTTTGAAATAAAAAAGAAATACAATGGAATATCCAATAAAAGAAGAATAACTTTAAAGTTAAATGAATTTAATAATTATTATCTTTATAATCAAATACCCAATTGTAATAAACAAATATATAAAGAATTAGATTATATAATGAAAAATAATAATTTAAAACCCAAAGTATTCTTAGCTTACAATAGATTAAGCTATTATTCTAAAGAAGATAAAGATTTTAGAATAACATTTGATAATAATTTAAGATATAGAATATTAGATTTAGATTTAAATCTAGGAGATTGTGGTAAAAAATATTTTAAAGAAGATACTTACATTTTAGAAATAAAATCATTATCATCAATACCATTATGGCTAGTAAAAGTATTATCAGAATTAAAAATATTTCCTACATCATTTTCCAAATATGGTAGTATTTATAAAAAATTATATAGGGAGGAATCAATATGTTAAATAGTATATTTACTAATTCATCTATAACATTACAATCATTAGGAATATGTATATTAGTAGCATTCCTATTAGGACTAATAATAGCAGTAATCCATAAAATAACAAATAATAGTTCAAAAAACTTCATAATAACTCTAGCAGTATTACCAATGCTAGTAAGCTTTATAATAATGATGGTAAATGGGAATTTAGGAACATCAGTTGCCGTACTAGGAGCATTTAGTCTAATAAGATTTAGAAGTGTTCCAGGAAATTCCAAAGAAATAATTAGTATTTTTTTCGCAATGATCATAGGAGTAGCCATAGGTATGGGGCAAGTACTATTTGCCTTTATCGCAACTATTATAGTATGTTTACTATTATTTGTATTAGATAAATTTAAATACTTATTGACAGATACAAAAAAATTAGTAATAACCATACCAGAAAACTTAGATTACACTAATCTATTTGATGATATATTTAAAAAATATTTAAACAAATATACATTAGAAAAATCCAAAACAACAAACATGGGAAGCTTATTTGAATTAACATATAATATATCATTAAAAAATATTAATGAAAAAGAATTTATAGATGAAATAAGATGTCGTAATGGCAATTTAAAAATAATTTTAACGCATAATATAGAAGGAGAATTATAATGAAAAAAATATACGTTATAATTTTAGGAATAGTAATTACCATATGTATAGTAATTATATTAATTATTAGTCCCAATAAACAAACAAACACAAAAATAACAAATAAAACTACATCTACTGAAATAATTTATGAAGAAAAAAACATTGATTGGGAAGATTTAGAAACTTACGATTTAAACATAACAGACTCAACAACCATAACTAAAGAAGGAATATATAATATAACAGGATCAATATCTAATGGAATGATTACCATAAATACAAATGGATATGTAAAATTAATACTAAATAATATTACTATAACTAATTCAAATGGTCCAGCAATATATATAGAAAACTCTAAAACAACTATAATTGAATTACAAAATGAAAACACCATTACTAGTAACGGTTCAAATGAATTAGATGCAAGTGTTTATTCCAAAGATGACCTAATAATTGAAGGAGATGGTAAATTAATAATAAATTCTAGTCAAGATGGTATAGTAAGTAAAGATGATTTAATAATAAATAATGGAAATATAATTATTAATTCCAAAGATGATGGTATTAGAGGAAAAGATAGTGTAGTAATAAATGATGGTAACATTAAAATAACAGCAGAAGGAGACGGTATAAAATCAACAAATGATCAAGATGCTGAAAAAGGGTATATATTAATAAATAATGGTAATATTGAAATAAATTCCAAATTAGATGCAATTCAAGCAGAAACAAAATTAGTAATAAATGATGGTAACATTAATATTAAAACAACAGGAACTGATAATCAAGAATCAGAAAAAGGATTAAAAACAGATACATTAATAGAAATAAATGGAGGAACATTTAATATAAATTCAACTGATGATTCAATACATACTAATGGATTTATAACAATAAATAAAGGAAATTTTACATTAACTAGTAAAGATGATGCAATCCATGCCGATGGTATGATAGAAATAAACAATGGAACATTTGAAATAAATGCCCATGAAGGAATAGAAGCAACATATATAAAAATAAATGATGGAAATATAAGTATTTCTGCATCAGACGATGGAATTAATGCAACAAATAAATCTAAAGAATATGAAACATTAGTTGAAATCAATGGAGGTAATATTAATATCACAATGGGTGCTGGTGATACCGATGGAGTTGATTCCAATGGAAATATCATCATTAACGGAGGAACAATAAGCGTTACAGGTAATTCTACATTTGATTATGATGGAACCGGTACAATAAATGGAGGAACAGTAATAGTAAATGGTGAAACTGTAACATCACTTCCTAATCAAATGATGGGTGGTCCTGGAATGGGTAATATGCAACAACCAGGGATGAATGACATGGGACAACCTAGAAACAACAATATGAATAGAGGAGGTAGAAATATGCAGTAAAAAAAGTTAGGACAACCTAACTTTTTAATATTTTTAAATGATTATCAACTAAGTCAATAGTAATAGTAGAATTAGTACTAATCTTATCCATAATTATATCATTAGCAATCATAGATTCAATAGTTTTACTTACATATCTCTTCATAGGACGAGCACCATATACCTCATCAAAAGAAGTATTAACAATATATTGTAATGCCCTATTAGTAATATCAATCTTAATTTGCTTATCATTTAAACGCTTTTCAATATTAACAATCATATTCTTTAAAATATCATATAAAGCATCTTTATTTAAAGCATTAAATATAATAATTTCATCAATACGATTAATAAATTCTGGTTTAAAAGAATGTCTTAATTCATTCATAACCATCTTATCAGCATTATTATCATTATTTAAAATGTATTCACTACCTAAATTAGAAGTCATTATAATAATAGTATTCTTAAAATCAACAGTTCTACCCTGAGAATCAGTAATTCTACCATCATCAAGAATTTGAAGTAAAATATTAAATATATCTTTATGAGCTTTTTCAATCTCATCAAATAAAACAATACTATAAGGATTACGTCTCACAGCTTCTGTTAACTGACCACCCTCATCATAACCAACATATCCTGGAGGAGCACCAATCAATCTAGCTACTGAATGACTTTCCATATATTCACTCATATCAATTCTAATCATATGCTTTTCATCATCAAATAACTCATATGCAAGAGTTCTAGCTATTTCAGTTTTACCAACTCCAGTTGGCCCTAAGAATATAAATGAACCAATTGGTCTATTAGGATCCTTAATACCAGCTCTAGCTCTTTTAATAGCCTCACTAACTAAATGAATAGCATTATCTTGACCCTTAACTCTCTTCTTCATATTATTTTCTAAATTAATTAGTTTTTCCTTTTCACCACCAACTAATTTATTAACTGGAATATTAGTCCATTTAGAAATAATTTCACAAATGTTTTCTTCATCTACAGTATCACTCAAAATATCATTCTTATTATTAAGCTGTAACTCATCAAGTTCTTTCTTCAATTTAGGAATAGTTCCATGTCTAAGTATAGCAGCCCTCTCTAATTCATAAGTATCCTCAGCAACCTCTAAATCTCTATTAGCTTTTTCAATTTCTTCTTTTTTCTTATTAATTAAATCATTAATATTTTTTTCATCTTCCCAATCTTTTCTTAACTTAGTTTCTTTTTCTTTTAAGAATTCTAACTCACTATCAATATCATTAATCCTATTCTTAGAAAAATCATCTTTCTCTTTTTTTAAAGCCTGTCTTTCAATTTGTAATTGCATAATCTTTCTAGTTAAACTATCAAGTTCAACAGGAACAGACTCCATTTGTACCTTTATAGTAGCACATGCTTCATCAATTAAATCTATTGCTTTATCAGGTAAAAACCTATCAGTAATATATCTATCAGCAAGAGTTGCAGCAGAAACAATAGCTCTATCCTTAATATTAACTCCATGATAAACTTCAAATCTAGATTTTAACCCTCTTAAAATAGTAATAGTGTCCATTACAGTAGGTTCCTTAACTAATACTTTCTGAAATCTTCTTTCCAAAGCACCATCTTTTTCAATATACTTACGATATTCATTCAAAGTAGTAGCACCGATACAAAGTATCTCACCACGAGCAAGCATTGGTTTAAGCATATTACCAGCATCCATTGCACCTTCTAAAGCACCAGCACCTACTATCATATGTATTTCATCAATAAACATAATAATACTACCATCAGATTCCTTAACTTCCTTTAATACAGCTTTTAATCTTTCCTCAAATTCACCACGAAATTTAGCTCCGGCTATTAAAGCACCCATATCAAGTTCCCAAATAGTTTTATCTTTTAAACTATTAGGAACATCACCTTTAATAATTCTTTGAGCAAGTCCTTCAACAATAGCAGTTTTACCAACACCAGCTTCACCAATTAAAACTGGATTATTTTTAGTTTTACGAGATAAAATACGAGTAATATTACGAATTTCTTCATCTCTACCAATAATAGGATCAACTTTCCCATCTCTAGCATTCTTAGTAATATCACGACCATATTTCTCTAAAACATTTTCCAAATTTTCTTCATAACCTTGTTGCATACTAACCACACATTCCTTTCACTTCGTTCAAGGCACACATAGTGATGAAAACTTGAACAAAATTTATTTTATATATAATACAGTCCTTGAAGGAGTGTGTACTACAAAGCACGGTGAGGTGAGTTGCAGATTTCCTGTAACTCTTAGGATTAAATCAGCATACTAACCAGTGCAAATGCAGTTGTTTCAAGCACACATAAGTAGTCCTTTAAGGCTGTAGGTTAATCATTGACTTTAGTTAATTCTTAGTGTTAACTGCATAGACATTCAATAATTTATTTTGAAAGGAAGTTTTTATTTATGCAAGTTATTTATGAAAAAGCATGTGGAGTCGATGTTCACAAAGATTTTATTGTAGCAGTTATTTGTGATTCAACTTCCATCACACCTAAATATTTAAGAAAGCGTTTTTCTACCTTTAATAATGATTTAATCCGTTTTAAAGATTGGCTTATAGAAAACGATTGTCAGAATGTATGCATGGAATCTACCGGCAAGTATTATATCCCTGTATACAATGCATTAGAAAGTTATATTTCTAATGTCGTCGTTGCTAATCCTAAATGGGTTAAAGCTATCAAAGGTGAGAAAGACGACAACAAGGATGCAAAATGGATTGCAGACTTGTTTAAAATGGGATTAGTTCGTCCGTCTTATATTCCATCTAAAGATTTTAGAATCTTAAGAGAATTTACAAGATATCGTTATAAACTTACTAATACCAAGACATCTGAGAAAAATAGATTTACTAACGCTCTTACAGTTGGTAACTGCAAATTAGATATGGTTTTTTCCGATATCTTTGGCAAATCTTCTCAAGCTATTGTTAATATCATTTTAAATAATGATAATTTCTCAGATGAAGATATTATAAGTTATATCAACAAAAAATGCAAATCATCAAACGAAGATATTCTATCATCTGTTAGTGGTATTCAATTGACGAACGAACAAAAACTAAGAATTAATATTGTCAAAGATCATATTGATTATATTATTAATCAAATAAACAAATTAAGCGAAATAATTGATACTTTAGTTGCTCCTTACGAATCCTACATCGACTTACTTTGTACAATTCCTGGTATTGATAGAAATTCAGCAATTGGTGTTTTATCAGAAATTAGTAATGATGTTTCTCAATTTAAATCTCATTATCGTCTTACTTCTTGGGCTGGTCTTGCTCCTGGATGTAATGAATCTGCTGGTAAGATGAAATCTGTTAAAATTTCTCGTGCTGGTGTTTATCTTAAACCTTATCTTGTTGAAATTGCTCATTGTGCCGTTAAAGATAAAAATAATTCTTATTATGCAAAGAAATTTGAAAAGATTTCTAAACACCGTGGCAAGAAACGTGCATATATTGCAATTGCTAGAAAAATTTTAGTTGCTATCTATCATATGTTTGAAACTGGGGAAGTTTGGAATCCTGTTGATTTAGCTTCAGTTGAAACACCAATTCTAGATAGAATTAAATACACTAAAAATAATTTCAATCAATCGTTTAAACAACTATTATCTTTAGGACTTACATCTGAAGAATTAATTAATTTAATCAATCAGAATGCCACTAAATTACCTGTTTAATTTTTGACTTTTTTGGGGTAAGGGGAAGTCTGCCCTTTTTTGCCATATTTTATAAAATAAATTTTATTTTTGTTTTCAGACTATCCCTCCTTCTAAAAACATTATATACCTATAATTAGCACTTGTCAATAGAGAGTGCTAAAATTAAATAATAAAATAGACTATGTTTTTTACATAGTCTATTGTAATCTTACCATTTTGATTGAGTAGCACCCTTAATAACTTCATCAGGAATAACTACACTACCAGCATTATTATAATTACTAATACTCATTTCTAAAGTAAATGAACTTACACCTTTCATCATTTCTCCCATATCATATACTATTTTATCAATATAACCATTTTTTAAATAAACATCAGCTTTAACATCCCCATCCAATATATCATAATCAAAATCACTAGTATCCATTAAACTATTAACTGTATCACTATTAATAACAATTTTGTAATGATTATCATCAATCTTAGTAGCACTATCCATATTCGTTAATGAATTAAGAATTTCACTCATATCAATAGTTTTAGTTGCTTCTGAATATTTAGTCCATCCCCCAAATATGGGATCTGAAATATAAGTATAACCATTTTTAAAATCAGAATATGATTCCATAGACATAGATATACCAAAAGATGATACATCTACTTTAAAATGTTCAGTCTGATTTACTTCATCAACAGTACCAGCAAATGTTGAATCCATAGAAACACCAGCAATTTCCATCTTCATAGTAATATTAACATCATAGTTATCATATTTAGTAACATAATTACCATTTCCATTATTATTAATATTAGTAGGTTTATCTTTATTCCCAAAATTCCATAATAATAAAAATACTATAACACCAACTGCCACTACCAATATGCAAATTAATCCAATAATTAAACCAGTATGTTTTTTCTTAACTACCATACCAGAACTATTATCATCAACATTAATGTTATTAGAGTATTCAACATTATTGACAAATTCTGTATTATAATTAGATTTATTAACATCTTTATCATATTTTATAATATTATCAACATTATTTTCTTCAATCTCATTTTTAAATTTAAAACCACATTGTGTACAAAATTTAAACTCATTATTAGTTTCTTTACCACATTTTGGACAAACCATAAACTTTCCTCCTTTTTAATCTTCCAACCTTGGGGTCAATATTTCATAACCATCTTTCGTAACTAAAACAGTATGTTCATAATGAGCAGCAGGCATACCATCTTCTGTTTTAATACCCCAATTATCATCCATTAAATAAACATATCTTTCACCAAAAGTAAGCATTGGTTCAATACATATAACCATACCTTCTTTTAATAAAGAACCGGTACCAGCAATACCATAATTAGGTACATCAGGATCTTCATGCATATCAGTACCAATTCCATGACCACATAATTCTCTTACAACACCTAATTTATGTTTATTAGCATACCTCTCTACAGCACTAGATATATCACCAATTCTATTACCAGGTTTAACCATTTTAATACCTTCATACAATGCTTTTTCTGTATGCTCCATTAAATATTTTTTATCATCACAGATATTACCAACTGCATAAGTCCATGCAGCATCACCTTGATAACCCTTATAACCAATTACAACATCAATAGTAATAATATCACCATTTTTTAGTTTATAATTATCAGGTATACCATGAACTACCATGTCATTAACACTAGTACATAATGTTGCAGGATATCCTTCATAACCTTTACAAGTAGGAACACCATCATTATCTTTAATAAATTTTTCACATAATCTATCCAATTCCTTAGTTGTAATACCTTCCTTAATAAAAGGCTTAATATATTTATGCATCTTTGATACTAACATTCCAGCATGTCTCATCAATTCAATTTCTCGCTCACTTTTAATACTTATCACAATTCACCTCCATCATTTAAAAACATTATACAATAAATTTAAGAATAATTCTATAGATATACTAAAATAATAAAAAGTAGTGTATAATATATCTATAAAAGAAAAGAGGTTTATTATGAATTTTACAAACAAAGTTGCTCTAATAACAGGAGCAAGTAAAGGAATAGGTGCATATATTGCTTATGATTTAGCTAGTCACAATTGTAATATATGTATTAATTATAATAATAGCTATGATAAAGCATTAGAATTAAAAAATAAAATAGAAAAAGACTTTAAAGTAAAAGTATTAATAATTAAAACAGATATTACCAAAGAAGAAGAAATAATAAATATGGTTAATGAAGTAATTAATAACTTTGGTAGAATAGATATATTAGTCAATAATGCAGGGATAGCTATAGATTCTACTATAGAAGATAAAAATATAAAAAATTTTCATAAAATAATAGACACTAACTTAATAGGACCATTCTTTATATCAAGAGAAGTAGCAAAATATATGTTGAAACAAAAAGAAGGATGTATTATTAATATTTCATCAACCAATGGCATTGATACATATTACGAATATAGC
>CACYFN010000048.1 GCA_902773675.1 uncultured Erysipelotrichaceae bacterium
TTGATTAAGTGTTACAGTGTAACTAACTTCTGTTGTATTACTACCAATTGCAGCAGCTACATCATCAGTAGATAATTCCACACTACCATCTGTTACATTTAGATTTTCAAAATGAATATCCCATGTATTTCCTTTTATTTTACTTGTTCCATTAATTGTTAGATTTGTTCTTAGTAAGGCATAGCCTAATCCTAATGAACATAATAATACTAATAATAGTACCAAAATATTTTTTCTTCTTTGTTCTCTTACTTTCATAATTATAATTCTCCTTCTTTTTTTATTTTTAATTTCTAATCAAATAATATTCATTTATTTCTAGATAATATAATTGATATGAAACTAAAGGTTACTCGTCTATCTAAGGTGGTGCTCGTAGTTGTCTTCTGTCTAAGTGTAAAATCTTTCACTTCCACCATCAATATCTTTTTCCTATTCTGTTTATATTGTATCATTTTATGGTTTACTATTCAATTAGAAATTAAAAAAAATGAATGTTTGACATTCACGAAGTGATTACTTATAAACAACTAAATATTATTACATAAAAAAATATCAGAAAGACCGTCTTGGACCAACGATAAAACCTAATCGAAAGACCAGGTGGGTGTTCATACGTTATCATTAGGATCCTTAAACTAGTAAGTATTCGACACCGATAACTGTTCCGAACTCCCTTATCGTTAATTTAGTCGGTTTTAAATGTGTCTGTTCGCATCTTTCTGACAACTTTATTATACTAAATAAAAAACAAAAAGACAAGTACTTTAACACTATACAAAATACTACATAAAATACCATAGGTGATTTTATGTATGATACATATAAGAATTTAACTTATTATTATGAAAAATATGGTAATAATAAAAAATCAATCTTAATACTTCCTGGTTGGGGAAATACTAGAGAAACCTTCTATTATTTAATACATGAATTACAAAATAAATATTCTATATATATAGTAGATTATCCAGGTTTTGGTAATACAAATCAATTAAAAGAAGAATGGTATTTAGAAGATTATACAGAATGGATTATAGACTTTATAAAAAGAAATGGTATTCATAATCCTCATATAATAGCCCATTCTTTTGGAGGAAGAATTACCTCTCTATTAATTAGTAAATATCATATAAAAATAGACAAAGTATTATTAATAGATGTAGCTGGTATAAAAAGAAGAAAACCTATAAAAACTATAATAAAAGAAAAAATATATAAAATATTAAAAAAATGTACTTATCTATTTCCTCCTATAAAACAAGAAGAATTAAGACAAAAATTACTATTATATTTTTCATCAGAAGATTATAAAAATATACCTTTATCTATGCAAAAAACATTTCAAAATATAATAAAAAAAGATCTACGTAAATACTATAAATCTATTTCTAATGAAACTTTATTAATATGGGGAGAAAAAGATAAAGATACTTTAATAAGAGATGGTTATTATTTAAATAAAATAATTAAAAATTCTGCTCTTATTATTTATAAAGGAGCAGAACATTTTTCTTATCTAAATAATCCTTATTTAACACTTAATATTATTAATAATTTTTTTAATTAATTAATAACATAATTTTATTTACTTAAAAGCCAATCTGAAATATCAACAATTTCTATTCCATCTTTAATATATCCCTCATGATTTAATCTTGATATTATAAGTTTCTTATAACCATCTTTTATGCTTAATAAAGGGGTTATTTCTCTTTTTAAAGTTAATTCGTTTTCAATATTATCAGATACTTGAATATATATTTGCTCTTCATTTTTCATCGCTACAAAGTCTATTTCTTTATCATAAAGAGTCCCTACATATATATCATAACCTCTTCGGAACAATTCAATAGCAACTATGTTTTCTAGTACTCTTCCGTAGTCTTCTTCTTTTCTACCTAATAATGCTCTTCTAAAAGAGGTATCTACTAAATAGTATTTATCTTGAGACTTTAAGTAACTCTTTCCTTTAATATCATATCTTCTTACACGATAAAAAGCAAATGCGTTACAAAGATAATCTAAATAATTTGAAATGGTTTTATGGTCGCCTGTTTCTAATTCGTTTTTTAGCATTCCCTCTATTTTTGTAGATGATGTTATATTTGATATATTATCTAATAAATAGTCACTCAATTTTTTTAATAATGGCTCATTCTTTATTTTATATTTTTGTACAATATCTCTTAAAATCATAGTATTATAGATACTTTTTAAATATTGATTTTTATCTTCTGTCTCACTATATAAATAAGATCCAGACATTCCACCATCATTCATATATAAATTAAAAGCTAAATAATGATTATTAATATTAAAGTATTTAATATACTCTTCAAAAGAAAATGGATATACATTTATTTCAAATGTACGACCTGTAAACAAGGTAGATAAATCACTTGAAAGCATAAAGGCATTTGAACCAGTGATATAAATATTATACTTTTCTTCAGAATGAATACTATTTATTGTTTCTTCAAAGCCAATGCATTTTTGAATTTCATCAATCAAAACAAAGTTTTCTTTTTCACCATTATAATTTTTAGAGATGTATTCATATAATGAATTACCATCTAATAGATTGTCATATTTCTTTTCATTATAGTTTATATGTATAATATTATAATTGTTTATATTAGTCTCTATATATTTAATAAAAGCTTCTAAGAGTTTTGATTTACCAGCCCTTCTAACCCCTGTAATAACTTTAATATCTGGGGTATTAATTACTCTTATCATTTTATTTAAATATTCTTCTCTTTGAATTAATTTCATTTTATCACCCAATATAATCATATACTTGTATTCCCTAAAAGTCAATTTTTTTTATTTTTAGGGAATAAGTATTCATCTTATCTAAATAATCCTTATTTAACACTTAATATTATTAATAATTTTTTTAATTAATTAAAATTAAATAATATTCCTAATATAGCTAAAATAAAAGGAATAATACTAACTATCATTGTCCATTTACCAATATTTTTCCATTCTTCTTTATTTAAATCTTTAAAAGCAGCTTTCCATGATATTATTTTTAATTCATTTTCTCTAAACATAAATAATCCTACTAATAAAATACATATTCCAAATATTATCATTAATATACTAAATCCATTCATAAATAATTTCCTTTCATTTTATTTTAATTTTTTTATTAATTTCATAAATAGTTTCTAATTTATCATTATAATTCATCTCAATATAATCAAAGAAATCTATATTATCAATTACTTTATCTATCTTTTGTAAATAAGTAAATTCTATTTCATAATTAGGTATTGCATATTCAATAACTTTATCTATTCTTTTCATAGATAATCTATCTAAATATTTACCTTCTCCTCTATATTTTTCTAATAATATATCAGGTATATTATATATACATATATTAGATTCTGGTTTTAAATATAAATAAAATAAACTATCATAATCTTTAAAGAAATGTAAGTATTTTTGATTAATGATATATGTATGATTATTTAATTTTGAATTATTATTGTTGATACTACCAATATTAGTAAATGACTTAGTATTTAATATTTCTTGAATTTCTTTTTTATTACATAATCTATATACAATCATATGAATACCTCAATATAATTATTATACACTAAAAAAGATAAATCTTATATAGAATTATCTTTTAAATATTAATATTTAAATAACACTCATTCTTTATAAAATCAAATATTTCTTTATTATTATTTGTTTCATAAAATCTTATTAATAGTTTTTTATATTTATCAATTTTTTCTACAGGAATAACAATTAATCCTTTACCTTTTGCTATTAAGTAATGATTTGAAAATATAGCAGATGTTCTTTTATTTCCATCGATAAACATTTGTTTTCTAACTACATATAATAATAAATCTATCGCCTTATCAATTTCATTTCTTTCTTGATTCTTAATAATATTATCTATATCATCTTTGATATCTGATTCTATTGGAATATCTGGGTTCCAATCAGTTCCCCCTATATTAATTGGTACATTTCTTAGATTCCCAGCATTATAATAAAAACCCTCTTCTACTAATTTATTAATCATACACAAGATAGAATAATTTGTTTTTGTTAAAATAACATTTTTATTTAATATAAATTCCCATGCATGCTTTAAATCAACTATTTTTAATATATCTTCTAATGACATATTATTTACTTTTCCACCTTCAATTATATTTTCAGTATCAGATAATGTAGTAGCTACTCCTTCTAATATTGCTTGCTTATAAATAGTTTCTGCTAAATGTTTTTTAGCAAAATCAATATTTCTTGCCACTTCGAAACTTAATTCATTATCAATATAATCTAGTTCTTTTAATTCTTTTTCTATCTTTCTAATATCTTTCTTTATTTGTTTTGCTTTTATAGTATTATTTAGAATTGTATTGTATAATTCTTCTGAATACTCACCAATATATTTTGTTGATTGAATTCCTTTTTTTTAGTATGCGTATAAATATATTTTTTATTATCTTTTTCACGAACTTCAATAGATCCATATACTAAAGATTCTAATTCTACTTGTTTATTTTGTTTCTGATTTAACAAATCTAACACTTTCACTTGATTATTCATAATAAATCTCCTTTAAAACATTATAGCATATAACCCAACAAAGTGTGAAACTTTTTTAAAAAAATAACGTGAAAAAGTTTCACACTATAATTTAATATTAATTTATGCTAACTGAGTGATTACTATATAATATTATCACTTATTATTTATATATTAAAAGTACTAAAAATATATAATAAAAAGGAGAATTATTTCTCCTATTATTTTTCTAATAACCAGTCAAAAACATTACATATTATGATTCCTTCCTCATTAGATAATGGTATTTTATCAGAGGTTAATATGATTTTTTCATAATTATCATCTATTTTCTTTAATGATCTCAATTCTCTATCTAATATTTTAGTATCGTTGTCATCAACACCTTTTAATGTATCTGAAACTTGTACATATAGTTTACCCTTATTATTCACCGCAACAAAGTCTACCTCATATTCATCTACTTTACCTACAAACACATCATATCCTCTTCTTAATAACTCTAAATAAACAACATTTTCTAAAACATGTCCATAATCTCCAACTTTACGTCCTAATATAAAATATCTAAGCCCCAAATCAGATACATAATACTTTTCTCCAGTTCTTAAGTATTGTTTACCTTTTACATCATATCTAGATGCTTTATATAAAAAGAAACTTTCAGTAAAACCTTCTAAATATCTTTCTACAGTTCTTACATTTATATCTCTACCATCGCTTGTCATAGTATTAGCTATATTATTAACAGATACTAAATTACCAATATTATCCATAGTAAAATTAGCAACACTTCTTAGCATTGTTTCATCCTGTATTTTCTTTCTAGCCATAACATCTTTTATTATAATATCATTATATATACTACTTAAATATATACTGACATCATCTTCATTATCCAAACTAGTTGTAAAAGGAAGTGAACCATAAGAAATATACTTTCGATATAATTCATCATTATTTAATTCTGGATATGCATCCTTATATTCTTTAAATGATAATGGTAACATTTTAACTTCAATATATCTTCCAGATAGTAAAGTAGCAAGTTCACTAGATAATAAATTAGCATTAGAACCAGTTATATACAAATCAACATTTTTATTTATATATAAACTATCTACAGCTTTTTGAAATTCTAATACTTTTTGAACTTCATCAATAAAAACATAATTTTTCTTATTAGGGTTTAAGTTATCATTAATATAATTATATAAAGCCATATAATTATCTATAAAATTATATTTTAAATCTTCTAAATTGATACTAATTATTTGATCTTTTTTTATGCCGTTATCGATTAGATATTCTTTATACATTTCTAATAAAGTTGATTTCCCACATCTTCTTAAACCTGTTATTACCTTTATTAACTCTTTATCTTTAAATCTTTTTAAAACATCTAGGTACTCATCTCTTTTTATCATTCTAGTGCCTCCTTTAACTTTAAATACATTATAATACTTTTTTTAGAAAAAGTAAAGTTTTTGTACTTCAATACAAACTTTTATGTTTTTTTAATAGTTTTTGTATTATATAAAAGAAATACATCTATTTTAATCAATATCAAATACTACTGAAAAATAGTATTTATTACATTTTTCTTCTGTGCATTTTTCATCATTTCTTAAAGCATATTTTACAATTCTATATCTTCCTTTTTCTAATTCTCCATATAAATAGCTCCAATCTAAATCTAATAATATATGTCCATTTTTATCTGGACTATAAGCTATTAGATTCCATGCACAATTCTTAGTAGGACAATATTCTTCTAATTCCCTCCATTCTCCATTCTTATAAACATCTAATCTATAAATATCTCCATAAGTATATTTATTACCACTATAATCTGTTATTTTAATACTAGCCCCTGTTTTTGTTAATGTCCCATCTACTATATCCATTCTAACATGTTCTAATTCATTTAATAGAGATCCATTATCTAAATCTTCATTTACTATGATTTCTTCATTAATCCAATCTCTAGTATCACCATCTATAATATTTTCATCTAATTCTTTAGTAGATAATAATGTTGAATGATTAAAAATATTTTCTATGGTATCTTCAAATTTATCAAATGTTAAAAAACTAAAATAATAAACATGATTAGGAACTAATACAAAGGATTTTCCAACAATTACTTTACCAGTATTTCCTTCTATATCTTCTAATAAAACTTCATTATATTCTCTATCTTTATCATAAATAGTAATACTTAATACTTTATAAGTTCTAATATAACTTTCATCTTGATTTCTATTATGTCCACAGTACTCACCATGTAAATTATCCATCATTAAAGAATTCCCTATGTATACATCTTTATTACCTTCTATAGTATTACAAAACATTACTTGTATTCCACCTTTTGAATATATAGTAGTTCCTCCATCATATAATCTCATAATCTTAAAATTTTCATATTCAGCTTGTTTATCTAAATAATTCTTAAATGTATTTAAAGTTATTTGCTTATGTTTTAAAGCATCTTTTACTTGATAACATTTTTCTTTTTTATCACAAAATACTGCAAAATCTATTCCATAATAATATACATTTCTTTTATTAATTTTTATTTGTTTTTCTAATTTATATTCTTTTTCAGGATCTGCTCCTTGAAGTGTAAAATGATATAAATTAATCTTAGGATATTGATTAAGAAAAACAATAGTTAATATAATGACTATTCCTATTATTAAAAGAATAATAATATGTTTTGCTTTCTTTTTATCTTTATGATTATTTTTTAAAGTATTAATAATATTTTCATCACTTTGTTTTAGTAATTTATCTTTATTGATTCTTTCACCACTTATTAATTCATTTACTGATATATCAAATACTTCACATATTGGTTTAAATAATGAAATATCTGGAATACTTCTTCCATTCTCCCAATGGGAAATAGCTCTATCTGTTACATTTAATATATCAGCCAATTCTTGTTGTGTCATCTTTTTATCTTTACGAAG
>CACYFN010000049.1 GCA_902773675.1 uncultured Erysipelotrichaceae bacterium
TTATATATTTATTATCAAAAAAAAGCAAGTAATTACTTACTTTAACTTAGTCTTTATTTTTACTTTATTATTACTATTAAACATCAAAACATTTAGAACACTTTCATAGCCAATTTTTTTATATAATTTATAAGCAACTTCATCTTTAATATATATTGAAGGAACTAGATCATCATTAAGCATTTCATTAGTAATTGCATAAATCAAATTTTGTGCATATCCCCTCTTACGTGCCTCTGGAATAGTATATACATTACATATTTTAGATTGCATACCATTACTAGAATAACTAGCCATAGAAACAATTCTTTTATTATCTTTCCAAGCATAAATACAATTTTCATCAATTAACTTTTGAATCATTAAGTAAGCATCTTCCAAAGATTTAATCTTCCTTAAATTAATTTCATTAGCATAATCAAAATAATATTTACTTAAAACATCAACATCATAATTAGTAGGAACGTGCAAATAACCATTACATTCCTTAGGCTTTCTTATATTTTTGCACTGCATACAACTAACATCATTATAATCAAAACCAATATCTAATATACTACCAAGTTCCTTCTTACAAATAACTATCTCATTAGAACAATTTTCTAATAACTTAATAATATCTAAAAGAGCACCAATATCTATATTATCTTTAGTCCATATAATATTAAAATCATCTCTAAAAAATATAACATAACTCTCATTATCACTATATATTTCTCTATTTCCATGCATAATATCTTTTACTACAATATTAAATGCATCTAAATCTTTTCTAATATTACCAATTTTAAAAATATCATTAATATTTTCAACTTTCCTCATCATATACTCTCCCCTAAGGGTTATTATATATTATCATACAATTATTTACAATACTAAAAAACATATTTTGATATTTTAATAAATATGTGCTAATATATAGAAATCCAAAGGAGAAATACCATGAATCAAATAATTAATGAATCAAAAAGTTTTATTCAAGAACAAATAAATACAAAACAAAATCCTTTATTATTATCATACAATAAAATTAGTAAAGTATATGCATTCACAAATGAAAATATATATGGATATATGTCAAAGCTAGATTTTGCTAACAAAGGAAATGCCTTAAGTGTTATGGCAAGTGGTGATCATCCATTTAACCTTGCCTTATATGGCATAAACAATATCGATACATTTGATATCAATGCCTTAACAGAATATTATGCATTAGGTATTAAAAGAAGTGCCATACTTGCATTTGATTATTTAAACTATATTGCATTTATGAATAAATTATTAGATAAATTTCTATCATTAAATGAATTAAACGATTTAATAAATCAAATTACTCCATACATGGAAACAAAACACAGAATATATTGGAAAAGTCTAATAGACTATTATCATATTCTACAAAAAGAATCAAATATATCAACAAATTTATTTCATTTATTTTTATTAGATCCCAATAAAATTGATGGATATATGGTTAATACATACCTAAAAAGTGAAAAAAACTATAATAAACTAAGAAATATTATTGGTAAAACTAATATTAATTTTGAACAATGTGATTTTAATAACATAACAAATACATTTAATAATCAATATGATTTTATAATTTTATCAAATATTTTAGATTATTTATATATAAATTTAGGATCAGGATGGAAATACGATAAACTTAAACATTTAGAAGATTCATTAACTCCATTATTAAAAGAAAATGGTATAATTGCCCTTGATTACATATATAATTATTTTAATGCCTTAGAATGTGAATATAAAAAAAATATTATTAATTTTTCTGATATTACCCATAATGATCTAACAACTGAAAAAATAATAACATTTCAAAATGTATTCGTAAATAAAATAATTCACAATAGTGAAGCTGCCATCTTAATAAAACATAAATAGCAAATTAATCATTTGCTTTTTTTATTTCTATATCAACTATATCATTAATTAATATCTTAGTTTTATCAGTAAATACCATTTCACCATTATATAAATCTATTCTTTTAACTATATTACTAATAGTTATATATTCTCCTCCATCCTTTTTTTTATCCTTAACAAAATAAGTAACCATAATATAAGGTCTAATCATCCTTTCAATAATTAATAATTTATTATTAATTTTATCTTTTAAATCATCACTAATATCTATTTTATTATCAACTATTCTAGATGCTTCCTTAATCTCATCACCATAGCCAGTTAAAGCAGCAAAAGGAGCAAATTGTGCTGCCCTATTCATAATAGACATTCGACTATATACAGAAGATACATGATGTTCTAAATTAATAATATCATCATACTTATGCCCTATGTCCTCCAATTTGCCTATTTCTATCAATAGTAGTACCTCCTTCTAAATAATTCATTCCTCTAAGTAAAGAATTCTTACCATACTTTTCCTTAATATTTATCATCACTCTCTGTAAATTTCTTTCCTCTTTTTCCTTAACTTTTTCTAATTTTATCTTCTTTTCTAATTCTTCTGTATCACTAAATATATCAAATTGTTCATAATGAATTTCCTTATTATTAATATTTTCACTTCTTATATCATTTAAAGTAATATTAATCCTTCTAACTAATAAATCTTTATTAATAATTTGTTCAAATAACTTCATTATATAATCAATTAATATTTTTGAAGAAGAAGTATAATGATCTATTTTAATCCTCCCAGTAGAATGCTTAGGAATACATCTACCATAATGATCAATAACTATATCCCCCTTATAATTATCATTAATATTAGCAACATCATATCCAATAGTCAAAACCAATTGATTAGTAACAACTTTCTTAAAAACCAAATCAAGCGCTAAAACATCTATCATTTCTTTAACAATTAATTTAGTCTTATTATAATCATATGGTTCATGTAAAACCTGACCTGAACTAATACAATTACTACTAGGCTTATAATTTTTAACATCAGATAAAGTAACTATTTCCCATCCCCATGCATGATCAATTAATAACTCAGCATTTACCCCAAATAATTTATAAAGTAGTTCTTCATTATCAATAGAACATCTAGCAATATCTCCCATCGTATAAATTTTATTATCTTCTAATTTCTTAGAATATCCTCGACCCACTCTCCAAAAATCAGTTAAAGGCTGATGACTCCATAATAATTTTCGATACTTAATTTCATCTAAATAAGCCATCCTAACCCCATTTTTATCCGGTTTACATTTTTTAGCTACAATATCCATAGCTACCTTACATAAATATAAATTAGTACCAATCCCAGCAGTAGCAGTAATACCAGTACAATTATAAACATCATTTATTATCTTAGTAACTAACTCAAAAGAACTCATACTATAATACTTTAAATAATTAGTAATATCACAAAATACTTCATCAATAGAATAAACATATATATCTTTAGAATCCAAATACTTTAAATATATATTATATATATTAGTACTATATTTCATATATAAACTCATTCTAGGAGTAGCTACAATATAATCTAACCTTAAATTATGATTACTATTAAGTTCTAATTTATTATATGAACTACCTACAAAACTTCTATAACATATCTTTTTTCTTCTATCACTATTTATCTCTTTAACTTTACTAATAACTTCAAAAAGCCTAGCTCTACCTGGAAGTCCATATTCCTTTAAAGAAGGACTAACAGCTAAACATATAGTCTTATCTGTCCTAGAATTATCCGCAACTACCAAATTAGTTGTTAGTGGATCTAGTCCTCTTTCCATACATTCAACAGATGCATAAAAACTTTTAAGATCAATACACATATAAGTTCTCATAACCAACACCTAATTAATTATATCATACATTTGTTTGTATTTCAACATAAAAAAATAAAATTAAATTTATTTAACTTTATCTTTATCAAAATAATCATAATCAATATTATTATCCACAATATATTTATCTAACTTTAAAATAGCCTTCATATCTAAATCATATAATTTTCTATCATAAATATTAAATATTAAAGCATCAATTAAAGATTGATAACTATCACTTATAGAATCATTATCAAATAACTTACTAAAGATCAATTTCTCTACATTAATATTAGAATTTCTAAAAGGTAAATTATCACAAATAACCTTATCGTTATATACGCCAGATTCAAATATTTGATATAAATTAAATATTTCTAATAAATGTTGAGATATAAGTTCATTAACCCTATTTTCTAAATCATAAACTAACTCTTCATTACCACTTAAAAATTCATAAAATATCTTTAAATCCAATTTATCTATAGAAACACCATTATGCATATCATTAATCATACCACGAAAATAAGTACATATATCGATACCAGTATCAATATCATCATACGAAACATTACCATCATTTTCTAAAAAATTAAGTAAATTACTACATCTTTCTACCTCATATTTTTTCATAACTATCACCCCTAAAATCTACATATAAACTTCTTTTGCACCAGGAAACATTTTACTTAATTCACTCGTAAATAATGAATCACCAACTATAACAATATCATTAGAATAATAATTATAATTAAAACCATCATCCAAAATAATATTAATATTAAAATATTCATTAAAACGTTGAACTAACCATTTATTAATAGCTAAAAAAGTACTATCAATATGAATTTTATTTATATTAACATTGTAATTAAATAATGCATAAAAAACACTACTAACTTCTCCATCAGTAATAACATCAATAGGTTTTTTCATATCATTCTCTGATAATTTAATACTATTAATACTTTTAATTAAATCATCATATGTCATATTAGTATTGCAAACTTTATTATCAATTAATATAAGTTCTTTAACTATTTCCTCTTCATCAATTAACAAATTATTAAAATAATTAATTATATCCATATTTCTTACCTCTAATTAACTTATTTTTATCAATTAAACCATCTATATGACGTTTAACATCATCATTATAATCATTACCATTTATACATCTTGACACTTTAGAAGCCCATCTATCCATTTGTTCAACATGAAATATTCTTCTAACGCCAGAATTAGGATCATTCATAATTAAATCTATTATTTCCATTTTACTCATTTTAGAAATTTCAATAAAATTATAGATATTCATCACATAAGTAGCAGCTGAATTAACAACTATTTTCTCATCTACATCCTCATAAAATTTTTCCATAATAACACAACCATTTGAATAAATATAACCAATATATCCCTTAAAATGATTAATTCCATATACTTTATAAACATAATTACTATTTTGCAAAAAAGTCTTACTATATAACATACGTCTTATTTTTTGCTCCTCAGATATCTTATAATTATTATCTAAATTTTTACCACCTAAATTACCTAAAGAATTTATAACAAGATCTGAATTTTTTTCACCTTTAGGAATTAAAATCCAATCAGCACCCAATGTACTTTGACCATTTTTATAATCATAAAACATTTTAATAAGTTCATTACACTTTTCAGTTCTAGGATTAAAATCATTAATAAAATCATCATTAAAACCAAGTTGTTTTAAAAAATCTTTTACCTCTTGTTCACTATATCTAACAAAAGAAAATTCAGGATGTCTAAATAAAAATTTTTCAAATTCATTTATTAATTGATCAGAATTATAAACTAATTTTTTACCATCTTCTCTATAACTCATTTTACAAAGATAATTAGGCTTTTCTTTCTTAAGTAATTTAACAGCCTCAACATAACTATATAAATAATTAGAAATATTACATACTAAATTAGTCTCTTTTTCAACTTCCAAACACATTTCCATAGCAGATTTAGCAAGTACCAAACAAAAAGTATCATAATCAAAACATTTAAGTAAAGCTTCAATATTAATTTCTTTATCAAAAAAAGATTTATAATACTTAGAACCAACTAATAAATTACTTTCCAATTGAATTGTTTCATCCACAAAAAATTCAAAAGAAAAACTTCTATTTCTACATATATTATAATAATCATTATATATTTTCTCATAATATACAGAATTTTTACCATTTTTTAAAACATCAGAATATTTTTTCTTATCTTCTCTCAATTTTAGCTTAATAAAATTAATTAATTCATCATCACTAACATCTTTATCTAATAAATCCATAAATTCATTAATTATATTTTTATCTTCTTCAAATAAAAAAGTAATTATTTTATCAATAAACATAAACAAAGAATATTTTGTCATTCTAATACCACATTTATTATCAACAACATAATTAATAGAAGGATAAAATATATCCACTTCTGAAATTAAAAGCATTTGAGATAAAGGATTAAAATAATACATATTTAAAAATTCAAAATATAAATTTTTACCACCTACACATTTTGAATTAAGAGCTAAATAATCATCTTCAGGATTATTATTAACTCCTCCAAAAGACCATTCACCATCATAAAAAGAATCAGGTCTAAATATCATTTGAGGAGTAAATATTTGTTTTAAATTCATAATATCGCCTCTCGAACGCATATTATACAATATTTTATTATAAATATCAAATAAAAAAAGTAATATTAAAATTACTTCATCTACTATAATTATCAATTAAACTAATATTACAAAAAAATACACAATATTAAATTATTCTAACCCATCACAAAAATTAGTAATATTATCCCTCTCTATTTTTGGACAACCAAACTCCGACTTACCAAGATCAATACACTTAATTAGAAATGCCATATTTCTACCCAAATTACGCATAGTTTGTAAACCTTCTAAATCAAGTTCAACATCATCATCTTCTCTACCATGTACTTCATTCCAATAAGTACTAGATACAATAGGCATATTAGAAATAGTAAAATATTTATTCACTTCATCAAAAGCAGATGTACTACCAGCACGTCTAGATGATATAACCGCACAACCCACTTTAAAAGACTTATCAAAATTTGCACTATAAAATAATCTATCCAAGAATGATTTTAAAGTACCATTGATACCAGCGTAATAAGTAGGACTACCAATAACAATACCATCACATTCCTTAAACTTTAAAGAAATCTCATTTACAATATCATCAAAAGTACATCTTCCCTTTTTACGACATAAAGAACAAGATATACAACCTCTTATCTCATTCCCACCAATAAAAACAATTTCTGTATCAATACCCTCTTTATTTAAAGTCTCACTAACTTCCTTCAAAGCTCTATTAGTACATCCTTTCTTATGAGGACTTCCATTAATTAACAATACTTTCATAAATATCAACCTCTAAAATAAGTATAAACCAAATATAAAAATTATTCAATAATATTGCAAAAATATTTATAATAGTTTATTATATCATTGGTGATTTTATGAACGAAGAAAATCTAATTAACTATTATAATAAATTTAATGAAGACAAAAGACTTAATACTAAGCATGGAGAAATAGAATATATAACCACAATGAAATATATACATAAATATCTAAAACCAAATAATAAAATAATAGAAATCGGAGCAGGTACTGGTAAATACTCCATATCATTATCTAATGAAGGA
>CACYFN010000050.1 GCA_902773675.1 uncultured Erysipelotrichaceae bacterium
ATTACTATTCCTATGCAAATAATAATTAATCCTACAAGACCTAGAGAGCTCTTTTTAAATTTCTTTTTTCTTTTTAATTCCATAAATATATAATCCTATACCTGATCCAACAATCAATAATCCTAATAATGTAATAATAATTGATTGTGTTGATAATGTATTTGGAACTTCTGGAATTGGTGTATTATACATTACAGTATTACCACTAACAACACCATTCTTATCTACTGTAAAAGTAATGGTTTCTTCATTTAATTGATATCCATCTGGTGCGGTAATTTCAGTTAATGTGTATGTGCCTTCTTTTAATCCTTCAATTAAATGTGGTTCTGTTGTTGATACCCAATCACCATCTTTAACAATATCGCCATCTTGATTTTTTAGAACCAAGTGAGCTCCTGGTAATTCTTCTTTTGTTGTTATATCTTGTTTACTAATATATACTTTTGTGTAATCATTTGTCATTATGATTAATGAATCTTTAGCTTTTTCATTGTTTACTGTAATAGATCCATCTTTATTTACTGTAAATACAATTTCTTCTTCACTAAGTACATATCCTTCCGGAGCAATTGTTTCTTTTAATTTATATGTTCCTGTTGTTAATTGCGCTTTAATATAGTATTTTTCAGTAGATGAAATCCACTCTTCAATTACATTATTATTTTCATCTAATAATTGTAAATGAGCTCCTTCAATTTCATTTCCACTTGTTAAATCTGTTTTACTAATATATATTTTATGTTCATTTTCCATTATTACAGTGGCATTTTTTTGAATGTGATTATTTATTTTTACTGCACCATATTCATCTATATAAAACTTTATTTCATCATTAATTATTTTATAATCATTTGGTGCTTTTGTTTCTTTTAAACAATAATTTCTTCCAGCTGTTAGTCCTATAATTGAATGAGCTTGACCATTTGATTTCCATCTAACTGGTTCACCATTCAATTCAATTACATTTTCACAATTTTCATCACGTATTTCTAATTCTGCATCTTTAATTGATTGTCTATTTATAATATCTAATTTATTTATATTTAATACTGTAGGCTTATTTTGCATAACAAGTTTAACTGTTGTGTTTGTATTTGCTTCTGCATCAGTTTCGTCTAATGTTGTATTGTCTTTGACTGTAAATGGTATTGGTTGTGACTTAGCATATCCATTTGGTACTGATTCTTCTACTAAGTAATAGTTTCCTGGAGCTAATCCTCTTATTTTTATTTTAGAACCTGTTGTTAATAAATTTGTATTATGATTATCTAATGCTACACCATCTATGGTTGTAGCATAACTATAATCAATTTTTCTTATTGAAAATTGTACACCACTTAATTGGTTTCCATTTTCATCTTCTTTTTCTATTATTACAAGGTTTGGACTGTTATATAATAGAAGTGTTATAACCTTAGGCGTTGTATCACTTATATTAAAGTTTGAACCTTCAGGTATTATATTAACTGTATTATTTTCAATAGTGACATTAAAACATTTTGGTGTTTTTATAACATTGTAGCCTATTGGTGCTTTCGTTTCTTGAATACAATAATGACCTGCTTCTAGATCTTCAAAAGTTATTTCTGCGTTGTCACTATCATCTTTTATTCTTTCTATCACTATATCATCTTTTATTAGACTTATTTCAGCTCCTTTTAAAGGGTGACTATTATTATCTAATTTTTTAATCACTAATTTAGGAAGTGGTGTATCTTCTTCTTTATGTATTGTAATTTTTGTATATACACTGCTTGGAACTGAAACTGCCTCTATTTCATTTGGTGTTATTGTTTGAGCAGTTCCGCAATTATAATTAGCTGCAATATTATATGTGAAATTTCCCGTTACATCTATTTTTACTTGGGCATTATCACCTTCATTAATATTGCTAACTTTAACCTGAAATATATCGCCATTACTAAAAGTATTTTTTTCTGTACCATTTTCATCCATTATTTTGGCTGTAATGCTTGTCGATGACCTTGTAGTAAAGCTTGCACTTACTGTGTAATTAATTCCATCAGTACCATTAATTCGATACTTAGTAAGAATATTATTTGAATCGTCATTTGATAGATTATAACTACTTTTTCCATATGTTCTTGTTAAACTTACGTCTTCATAACCATTAACTCTGTAATATTCCCTTACAGCTTTATCATAATAACGTTCCTTATAAGATCCTAATATTTCATTTGTTGATCTTGATGAAGATATTCTATTATCAGTTTGTCTACCATTATAATAATATAAGAATTGATTAATTGCTAATTCAGCATAATAATAATTCTCTGTCATATTTGAATTACTTGCCTGTGCTTCATTTATAATAGTTGCAACTCCTGCTTTTACAGGATCACTCCAATCATTTAATAAACTACATCTTGATGATGGTATTGCTAGGTGAAACATTGTACAAAATACTGCTTTATTTGATGCTTTTTTAAATGGCATATAATCATATCCATTATAGTTTCCCTCATTTCCTGTTTGAACAGGTCCAATTTCACTATTGAAAGCCTTTATATTTGTGTTGTTAGCAATCAATAGTATACTAATTACTAGTAGTGTAAATAATATTTTAATTTTTTTCATTTCAAACTCTCCTATCTATATATTAATTTTACCACAATATAAATTATATGACAACATTTATTTACATTATTAATGTATAAAATGTGAAAAAAAGTTGATTTAAATTCAGTTTGCTCTGATATTCCTGATTTTTTTATCTATTAATATATTTTTACAATCTTTAGTAGATAATATTATAATTTTATTAATTATCTATTTTAAAATATTTTTTATAAGTATATTTAATGGAAGAAAAAAGGTCATAATGATCTTTTTTTAGGTTATATATTTAATTAATTTCATATTTTTAGAAATTATTATCCTAAGTTAAATCTTATTGTTCTAATATACCAAGTAGATTTTTAATTTTTCTTTTTATTTTTAATTCCATAAATATATAATCCTATACCTGCTCCAACAATGAATAATCCTAATAATGTAATAATAATTGATTGTGTTGATAATGTATTTGGTACTTCTGGGATTGGGGTATTATACAAAATTGTATTTCCACTTAAAGCACCATTTTTATCAATTGTAAATGTAATTGTTTCTTCACTTAATTGATATCCTTCTGGTGCAGATATTTCTGTTAATGTATATGTTCCTGGAACTAATCCTATTATTAAATGTGGTTCGATGTCAGATACCCATTTTTCTATTTCATCACCATTTTCATTTTTAAGAATTAATGTTGCTCCTGGAAGTTCTTCTTTAGTAGTTATGTCTTGTTTACTTATATACACTCTTACATTATCATTAGTCATTATTAATGTATTGCTATCCTGTAATTTATTATTTACTTTAATATTTCCTTGATTATCAAGTGTAAATTCTATTTCTTCTGTGCTTAATACATATCCTTCTGGAGCAAGTATTTCTTTTAATATATATGTTCCTGCTTTTAGCATTCTAATTGATTGTGGCTTATCAGATGATGTCCAGAATTCATCTCCATTTTCATCTGGTTCTAGTATGCCATTAACTTTTTTAAATTTAATTATTTTATTTGTATTTTTATTAATTATTTGTAATTGTGCTCCTGGTACTTCTTTTGATCCTGTAATATCTGTCTTGCTTATTGTTAAACTATTTTTTTCATTTTTGTATATTACAACTTTATTTTGAGAAACATGTCCATTTAGTGTTACAGTTCCATCATTTTCGACTTTAAATACTACATCTGTTTTATTTAATTTGTAACCTTCTGGAGCATGAATTTCATGGATAGCATATGTTCCACTTGGAATTTTCTCAATTGTAAATTCTTCTTCATCTGTAATCCAAAATTCATCTCCATTTTCATCTGGATATAATAAATGATTATTATTTGAATTCTTTTTTAATTTAATTATTTTACCTTCATTATCTAATAATTGTAGATGAGCTCCACTTAGGACTTCATTTGTTATTACATCTGTCTTTTTAACTTTTACAGTATTTTTGTCATTTGTTAATGTTATTTTATCTTCGCTTTCTTGTTTTGCTCCATCTAGAATTATTACATTTCCGTTATCATCTAATTGAAATTTTATTTTTGGCTTTATTGAATATCCATTTGGAGCACTTATCTCTTCTAGATAGTAAATTTTATTTATTCCTAAAACTCCTTCAATTACTTTATCTTCATTATTTTTTGACTCCCATGGTCCAAATACTATATTATTATTTTCATCTATAATTTGTAGTCTTGCACCACTTAATCTTTGTTTATTTTCATCTATTTTTGCTATTTATATATTTGTTTTATAGTTTTTAAAATATACTAATATAGGTTCTGTTTCAGTTCCATTAATTACAATTGATTTTGATTTTGTAGTTAAAATATATCCATCAGGTACTTCTGTTTCTGAGACATAATATGTTCCTTTATCTAGTCCTACAAATCTTTCAAAATCATTATCTGGATTTGAATTGCTTACAGTGGTCCAAGTTCTAATTGGTACTGTTTCTCCTTCTTTTGTTAAAGTTAGTGTTACTCCTGATACTGATTCTTCTTCTTCATTTATTTTTTTTATCTTTAATTCATTTTCATCATCGGGAATTGTAATTGTTATTAATCCTTTATTATCATTTGCGTTAGCATCATAAACAATTGGATCACTATTGTTTAATTTTGTTACCTTTATTGTGTTACTTGTATTTTGTGTTACCATTTCTATATTAAAGCAATATGATTGAGTATTTAAATAATATTTATCTGGCGCTTTTATTTCTTTTACGCAATATTTTGTTGTAACAAAATTGTCATTGTTTTTATCTATTTCTAGATCACCATATGTAGTTTTACCTTCCGAATCAGTTGTTAGTATTTTTGTTGGATCACTAGCATTATTTTTATAGATACCTAATTTTGCTCCTGATAATTTTACATTTGAATTCTTTTTATCAACTTTAACAATTTCTAAATCAGGAAATTCAGGAGTTTCTACTGAATAAATATCAGCAACAGCTGAGTCATGATATCTTTTTAATACTGATTCCGTTTTATTAGGTGTGAAATTTTGACTTCTTTGTCCTTGACAATAATAATTCCTTGCTTCATCATATTCTAAACTATTTTTTCCAGAAACTGTTAAATGAATCTGATTTTCAATTATTTCATTTGGATTAGTTCTATTATCAATTAATTCAACTTTAATATAATAATCATCTAGATTTTTTATACTTGTATCAGTATTAATTTTATCATTGATTTCCCCTGTTAAAGTTTCTGTTGTAATTAAATTTACAAAAGAGCTATCACTATAATAAGAAATTTTTATACTTACATTTTCTGGTAAGTAAGCACCTGCTTTTCCTAATGTTAATACAAATGAACTTTTATCGAGATTTAAATTCTGAATATGAAATTTGAATTGTGGGTGATTATATCCGCCTGAAGGATTATAATAATATTTACCATTACCAATTCTAGTAATTATAACATCGTGTTCTCCTTTTACTCTGTCATATTCTTGTTCTGCATTATTTAATATATTTACATATGCTGAATCTAGAAGAGTTCTTGGCTCAACTGTTCTCGCTGGATAATAGAACTTTACTAAATATGCTGAACTTGTTTTATCTTCTTTTTCATGTATAAGTGCATTGATTGCTAATGTAATTTGTGTACTATGATGTATTGTTGTTTGTGTAACTCCTCCACTTAATGGAACACTTTGAAAATTTGCTTGTTTAATTATATATCCTACTCCTGCTCTTAGAGCATCAGACCATCCATTACTTAATGAGCAATTTGATCCAAAATTATAATTATATGCAGTACAAAATACTGTATATCCATTTGATGAATATTTATATGATTGATTATATTCACCTTGATCAGATCCAGTTCGACTAACCGTTCCTAATGTTTGATCAAAATCTGCTTTTACTCCACATTTTATAAAACATACTATTGCAATTAATATTATTAAAAAAGATTTTTTTAACATTTTTATCCTCTCCTATTTATATGAATTTTATCACAAATAAAAAAAAATGACAATAATATGTCAAAATTTTTATTAATTTGTATTATGATATGCTGGAATTACTTTTCTTTTATATACATTATTATTTTCATTTACATATACTTCCATTTTAGGATATGATATATCTTGTTCAAATAACAAATTATTATCTAATACTTTTAGTTTTAGATATGCTGATATAAATATTATTAATAGTATCCATGAAATAAATAGTGCTGTTGACAATTCTAATAGTACTAATAAATTAGAATTTGTATATAATGTTATTTCTGATGTTATATCTATTTTATTTTCTAATAATATGTTAATTATTAATATAAATAGTAAATCCATTATGATAGAAATTATTCCTGTTAGTATTTTATATGATTTATGAATATTTTTTATTAAGCAATAAATAAAGCCTAAGTTTATTATTATTAATAAAAACATGTATACCCCAATACTTGGAAAGTATAGAGCCATAAATACTTGATTAATTAAATTATCTACTAGAGATGGAATTACCTTACTATATTTAACAATTATAAATAAAAATATAAAAAACCAAGCTGCTATATAATATCTTTTTCTTATTTTTTTATGCTTTATTATATCTATAATCATTAATATAGCTAAAATTATACCTATTAAAGCGGATAATGAAAAGAAAGGGTTTGATATTATGGTATTAAATAATATTTTAATTTTATCTAATAATGAAAAATTATCCATATTCTATCACCCTTTCTTTCTTTAATATTCTTCTTTGCTTATTAATTCTAATATATATACTGTTTGTTCTGTTTCACTATCTTTTGTACAAGTTATTAGTGTTAGAACTGTTGCACTATTATTTCTATATATAGCTACTTTACCAGTTTTTTCTACATTATAAATATTTACTATTTGATACTGATATTTTATTCCATTATAATAAATATATGCATTGTCTCCTACTTCTAATTTATATAAATTTTTAAAATAGCTTATGTATGATGTACCAGAATGTGAAGCTAATATTAGATTACCTTTATCAACATCAGGATATGTGGATGTTTGAACTACTGTTATATTATAGTCAACGTTATTGTATTTTGAATTTATATCCAAAAACCCTTGCTTTAAATTTATTTTAGGTATTTCTAGTATACCTATATAATTATAGTTTGTTTTTTTATATTGCTGTGGTTGTTGTATATCTCCTGGATTATCTGTTGGTTCTAT
>CACYFN010000051.1 GCA_902773675.1 uncultured Erysipelotrichaceae bacterium
TAGTATTTTCTTATATATAATTATTATTAGTATTAAAAAAGTTATTATAAATAATATTATATTTATAAATAATATATTTAATGAAATAATTATACTTAATAATATTACTGTTGTATTAACTGATATATGTAGTATTATAGGATATTTAATACTTTTATACTTTTCATAAATTATCACTAATATATAACCTATAAATAGTGTATATATTATATCTACTAAACTACCATGTAATAAAGCAAATATAATAGTTGATATTATCATAGCTTTTTTAGTATTATTAAATTCTTTTAATTTATTATAAATAATACCTCTAAATAATAATTCTTCTATTATTGGGCCAATAATACCTGATGATATTATTTGAATAATAATAGGTAATTTACTTATTTGATAATTAGTTATTATACTTAAGTATAGATTATATACTGATGATAAAATTATACCTAGTAATATACAATAAATTATTTTATTTAGTTTTAATTTGATATTTTTTTGATATTTTCTATATATAAAATAAAAGAGTGGGATAAATATGGCTGCCGTTATAAATATTATGTAGATAGTATTATTATTTATGAAGATTTTTAAATTATTTTGATATTCGCTGGTATTAATAAGATCATATATATCATCTTCATTATAATATGTTGCATTAAATACTATTACATATAAATAGTTTATAAAAAATGTACCAATCATGAATATGATTGGCCATACTAATATTTTTAAATATTTATTTATCATTTTTTAGCATTTCTTTTATAGTAGTTCCAAGAGTAGCTACATTTTGCAAATCTGATGGCACTATTATTTTAGTTGATTGTCCATTAGCCATATTTGATAATGTTTCTAAGCTTTTTAAAGCTATTACATTTTCATCTGCTTTTGCTTCTTTTATAAGTCTTATTCCTTCTGCTTCAGCTGTTTTTACTTTAAGTAGTGATTCTGCTTCTCCTTCTGCTGCTTTGATTTTAGCTTGTTTATCTGCTTCTGCTCTTAGAATAGCACTTTCCTTTTCTCCTTCTGCAATTAGAATACTACTTCTTTTTTCTCCTTCTGCTTTTAGAATTTGTTCTCTTCTTTCACGTTCAGCACGCATTTGTTTTTCCATTGCTTCTTGTATTTCACGTGGAGGTAATATATTCTTAAGTTCTACTCTATTAATTTTTATTCCCCAAGCATCTGTCGCTTCATCAAGAATTGAACGCATTTTAGAATTTATTAAATCACGTGATGTTAATGTTTGATCTAATTCTAATTCTCCAATGATATTACGTAATGTTGTTGCGGTTAAATTTTCAATTGCATTTATAGGATTTTCTACTCCATAAGTGTATAATTTAGGATCTGTTATTTGAAAGTATACTACAGTATCTATCTGCATTGTTACGTTATCTTTGGTGATAACTGGTTGTGGTGCGAAGTCTTTTACTATTTCTTTTAGTGTTACTTGATTAGATACTCTATCTATAAAAGGTATTTTTACATGTAGACCATTTCCCCATGTTGTAAAATATGATCCTAGTCTTTCTATTACATATGATTTAGCTTGTGGTACTACTCTTATATTTGGTAATATTAATACTACTACTATTATAGCTATTATAATTATTATAAACATAAATGAATCCATTTTAATCTATCTCCTCTACTATTAATTTTACTCCTTCAATTCTTTTAATTAGAACATTTTTCCCTTTTTCTATATCTTTATTTGATATTGCTGTCCATTTCTTACCATCTATTTTAACTTCTCCTGGTTTATTCTTTTTAATTTCTTCTGTTACTATTCCAACTGAATCAATTACTCGATCTAGATTAGTCTTTATTACTCCGATATTTATCTTATTTAATAGGTATGATCTAGTAAATATTAATAATAAAAATCCTCCTATTACAAATACTCCAAATTGTATTAGGTAATTATCTATAAATATCGACAGTATTAAAGATAATAAACCACTTGCTACAAACCAGATTGTAGTTAAATTTATAGTAAGTATTTCAATAAGTGCGAGTGAAATAACTATTCCTATCCAAATCCAAAACATGAAATCACCTTCGATATAATTATACTATTTTTAGCTATTTTTTTCAACATGGTTTATTTGTTAAATAAAATGTGCTATTATATTTTCTATTGGGAGGTTTGATAATATGGAATTTAATATTAAGAAATATATTAATAAATATGGTATTATTTCAGATGTTGATGATATTATTACAGAATTATCTGATAATTATAGTGATAAAGAGATATGTTCTATTTTAAAAGAAATAATTATATTTAATGATAAAAGATATAAGGGCATGGTTAATGATATTAATTCTTTTAATAATGCTTCTAAACAAATATCACATGTTTTACAGGAACCAATGATATTTGATAGAAAAATTAATGTAAAAACTGGTATTAATTATGATATTAGTAATTATATGAAACAATTAGAAAAAGCTAATGATGAAAATAGTTTAATTATTCTTCTTAATTCTATAACTGATGATAATATTATTACTTTTCTTAAGGTTAAATTACTTGAGTATATTACTATGTACAAAAAGGAAATGATTGTTGATAAAGATAATACCGATTTCTATTTAAGTGAGATTAGTTTACTTAATTATAAGTTAGAATATATTATTAATTATGAAAATATTGTTAAAAGTGACAAGGTTTCTGATAATAATATAATTATTCCTTTAGATGAACAGTACTATTATGATGATCTAGAGGAAATTGATCCAAGTCAATATTCTTCTTATTATTCTATGCTTTCTTCAATTATTATTGGAACGTTTGTAAGGAGAAGATCATTTTTTGTATGTAAAGGTTTTAATTTATATGAAATAAGAAGTATTAATGGTAACAGAGTTGTATATGATAAATTACATGATTATAATGAAAGAATTAAATATTTAAAAGAACAAATTAAAGATAAAAATTTCCAAGTTGAACAACAAAATAAAGTATTATCTTTATTAAGTTCAAAGAAAAGAGGTATTCATGGATAATATAATTAAGTTAATTAATTTAAAGCTTATTGAACTTTCCAATACAGAATTTGAGGATGAAAATGAATTAGATTTTTTATGTAAATATATGGATTACTATGTATTAGATTTAAAAAATATTAAGAGATTTCATCGTTTAAATAATCCGCCTTTTTTAGGAGCTTTATTGATGGTTAATACTGATTTAACTTTTCAGGAAATTGATGATTTAATTACGCCAGTTGAACCTTTAATTGAAAAATTACCAAATGAAGATATATTTTGTAGAGCCTTGGTTATAGTTACTGAAATATTATATGATTTAGGATATGAAGAAATGCTTAAAACAGGATGTGATGTTCCACCTTTTAATGACAAAAGATTTCTTGATTTCATTTTAAAAATTAATAACAAAGATATAATTAAATTTTTTGCTTCTTTTCTTCAAGTAAAGGGTATGTGTGAAAATATTTATTATATGTCTAATAAAAATGAAGCGGAATATAAATTATTACTTAATGAGATTAAACAATCACCTTTATATGATGATTTATTTAAATACTGCTACGACAATACTCAAAGAAAAGTTAAGGAGTTAAAGAAAAAGAAAAGGGATTTTTTAAAAAGAAAACAGAAGTTGATTGATTTATATAAGCAACTAAAAAATTATGTTAATACTAATAACTATATTGAATATTTAGATTATTTTGATGATTTAGAAGATGATTTTAAGTTATTTTTATTTAGAGAAATGTTATTACATAATAAAGTTTTTTATGATAAAGCTCAAAATGATATTTCAATGATTGATAATAATATTGAGGCCATTTTTAAGATAAATGGGTTTGATTTTAATCATATTGGTAAGGAAAATCAAAATAGGTTAAATAATGGTAATGTTGATAATATTAAACAATTATTAAAGGTTATTAATTCTAGTCCTTTTTATATTAGTGATAATAATTCTTTTTTTACTGATATTCTGCTTTGTTCTAATATAAATATTTTTAATTATATTAAATCTTTATGTTATAATGAATGGATTGATACTTCATTTATTCATAATAATATAAGTATTCTTTTAAGTAATGAATATCAATCATATACTGAAATACCATGTTTATATGAAAGATTTTGTAATAATATTTATATTTTTATTAATAAGAAATTTAATATTAAAAATATAAGAAAAAGTAATCCTTCACTATTTTTAATTGATGAAAATATATTAAAGCAAAGATTATTTTTATTTAAGCAATATCATGTTAATTTTGATAAGCAAGATAATATTGATTATAATTTTATTACTAATGATGATATATTTAATATTATGGATAGTTTTATTGAATTAGGTCTTAATGATTATGTTAAGAATAATATTGAAATGCTTTCTTCTGATGGTTATAATATAATTAAAAGAATATATATTTCTAATATTATTGGTTATAATATTTGGAATGAAAATGGAAAATTAAATAATAGTATTTTAACTGGTTTTATGTTTCCTATAAGTAATGATGATTTGGAAAATTATTATATTAATTATACTGATTATGTAATTGATAATAACATTACTAAATATTTTGGTAATAATTATGGAGTTTCTAGTATTATTAATATTCTGGATAATTATTATTTAGTTGATGATAATTATTTATTTGATGATATTATTATTTCTAGAAATAAGGTTATTAGAAATATTAGTTCTATTTCTTTAAAATTTGAAAATATTGATAGTAATATATTACTTATGGCTATTATTAATAATTCTATTTTAGATGAGAATCAGATAGAAACTATTAAATATGAAATTAATAAAATTTTAAGTAAAAAACAAAAAACGTTATAATTAACGTTTTTTATTTTATTGCTTCTTTTCTTGATAAATTTAATCTTCCACGTTTATCATATCCTAAGCATTTAACAATAATAGAGTCTCCCTCTTTTACTATGTCAGTTACTTTTTCTACTCTTTTTAAGTCTAGTTCTGAGATATGTACCATTCCTTCACATCCTGGCCATAATTCTACAAAGCAACCGGAATCTATTATTTTAACTACTTTACCGTTATAGATAATTCCTTCTTCTGGTTCTCTGATTACATCTTTAATCATTTTTGCTGTTTTTTCTATAATTTCTTTATCTGTATGGTAGATAATTACTCTTCCATCATCTTCTAGATCTACTTTTACAGCATTTACATCATTTACAGCATTAACATTACTTGCTTCTAAAATGATTTTAGTAATCATTTCTCCACCTTTACCTATGATATCTTTAATTCTATCTGGATTAACCATAAATGTAAGTGTCTTTGGTGCATATTTAGATACTTCTTTACGAGGTTCTTTAATTTGTTTTTCGATTACATCTAGAATTTTCATACGTGCTTCTTTAGCTTGAGCAAGTGCTTCTTTTAATATTTGTTTTGTAATACCTTTTATTTTAATATCCATTTGAAGTGCACATATTCCTTCTCTAGTACCAGCTACTTTAAAGTCCATATCACCTAAATGATCTTCCATACCTTGAATATCAGTTAGTATTGTATAGTCATCACCATAAGTAATTAATCCCATAGCTATACCTGCTACTGGTGCCTTTATTGGTACACCGGCTGCCATTAAGCTCATACATCCTGCACATATACTTGCTTGTGATGATGAACCATTACTTTCAAGTATTTCACTTACTACACGAATTGTATATGGAAATACTTCTTCTGATGGAATTACTTGTAGAAGTGCTCTTTCTCCTAAGGCACCATGACCAATTTCACGTCTACCTGGTGAACCATATCTACCTGTTTCTCCAACTGAGAATTGTGGAAAATTATAATGTAGCATAAATCTTTTTTCTGTTTCTAGATCTAATCCATCTAATATTTGATGTTCTCCTAAAGCTCCTAAAGTTGTAGTAGATAGTGCTTGTGTTTCTCCTCTAGTAAATAAGGCTGAACCATGAGTTCTTGGAAGTAGATCAATATCTGTAGATAATGGTCTAATTTCATTCATTTTTCTTCCATCTGCACGCATTTTTTCTTTTACAACTATTGATCTAAATATTTCATATTCGATTTCACCTAAAACTAATTTTACTTTAGTAATTAGTTCTTTTAATTCATCTTCTTTAAGATCTTTATTTTCTTCTTCATATTTTGTTACTACTTCTTCTTTTACTGCATCTATAGCGGCATATTTTTCTAATTTATCTTTGATACGCATTGCTTTATCAAATTTTTTAGCGCTTAACTCTTTTATTTCTTTTTTAAGTTCATCAGTTATTTCTAGAACTTCATATTCCATTTTTTCAGTTCCAACTTCTTCAATAATTTTCTCTTGGAATGCAACTAATTCTTTAATAGCTTCATGTCCAAACATTAAAGCTTCTAACATATCATCTTCTGATACTTCTTTAGATCCAGCTTCTACCATGTTTATTGCTTCTTTAGTTCCTGCTACTGTTAAATCTATATCAGATAGTTCTGCTTGTTCTGCTGTTGGATTTATAATAAATTCACCATTAACTCTACCTACTTTAACTCCAGCTATAGGTCCATCAAATGGAATTTTACTAATTGATGTACATAGGCTGGAACCAAACATAGCTGTCATTTCTGGAGAGTTATCAGGGTCAACACTTAGTATTGTATTAACTATTTGTACTTCATTTCTGAAATTTTCTGGAAACATTGGTCGCATTGGTCTATCTATCATACGAGCTGCAAGGGTTGCTGATTCTGTTGGACGACCTTCTCTTTTAATAAATCCTCCTGGTATTTTACCTACGGAATATAATTTTTCTTGATATAATACCATTAGTGGAAAAAAATCTGATAAAACATTTGCTTCATTACTTACAACAACTGTTGATAATACTACTGTATCACCATATCTTACTAATACTGCTCCTGTTGCTTGTTTTGCTAGTTCTCCATGTTCTACTATTAATTTTCTTCCTCTAAAATCTAATTCAAATACTTTCTTCATATCTTACCTCCTTAATACTTTTATTTCTAAATCAAAGACACTCAAAAAAGAGTGTCTTATTAATTATTTTCTTAATCCTAATTCTTTAACAATAGCACGATATCTAGTTACATCATTTTTAATCAAATAATTTAATAAACTTCTTCTTTGACCAACTTTTCTAAGTAATCCTCTTTTTGAATGATGATCATGCTTATGTTCTTTAAAATGTTCTGTAAGAGTATTAATTTCTTCAGTTAAAATAGCTATTTGTACTTCAATTGATCCAGTATCTTTACTATCTTTACCAAACTTCTTAACTAACTCTTCTTTCTTTTCTTTTGTTAAAGCCATAAAAAAATCTCCTTTCATTATATACGCTTATCCCTAGATATAAGTTGGAGTTTCTCACATCCAAGTAATAAGTACATATATAATATACACTAATTTTATAAAATATTCAAGTGTTTTTTATATAAAAATATTTAGAAATCTAAACTATATTATAAAAGTAGACACCTAAATTATATAAATGTCTACCTTTATATATATTATTCATTACTTTCAAATATGTAAGGTTCTTCTAGAGTACCTGTACCATCAACTAATTTTATATCTGCCTTTAGATATACTACAGGACGTACTGCATTTGTAGTAGCATTATAAACAACATAATTACTATAGAAATATCCATTACTATTTGAATAGGATGCATAATTTGTTGCATAAGAGCTAGGAGATAATAACCAAGTATTATTTATAGATGTTTTATCTTTTAAATTATTACTATTATATAACCATCCTGTTTTTGCATTTGTGCTATTACAGTATGATGAATCAGCAGGTGTATTATAACAATTACTATTAACTCCATTTCCATATACCAAGTATTGATCACTTGGATACATTAATGCTACTTTGCCTGTCCAATTTAATTTAGTTGTATCTGATCCACAAGCTTTACATAAAGTATTTCCTCTTTCAATTGTATATAATTGCTCTGCTGTTCTAGATGTGGTGTCAGTAGCTCCTAAATAAAACTTAGCATCATCTATCATGTTACGGCTTGATTCTCTTAAACCGTAAGTTGCTGCTTCTCCTGTTCGATTATAATAATTATCATTTAAAAATGTTTGTAAACTAGCAGTTTCCCATATATTTTGACTATTTGTATCCCAGGCCATTGTGTTTGCAAATGATTCTCCTTTTACTAGTTTTATTCTTTGTTCTGTAATGGTTTGGGTTTCATCTTCTGGATTAAGTCTTTCAACACTAAAAATTCCAATGATTCTCCATGTTTCACATGTAGTAGGGTATTCTGAACTTATACAATTGAAATATACATAATTGTTAGGGCTATCACCTATATAACGATAATCAACTAAAGCATCTGTTTGTTCTGTTGCTTCATGACTAAATTTAAACATTTTAGTTTTTGTTTCATCATTATATTCTGCATCATCACTATTTTTTGCATAAGTCATCAAATATTCTACTGCATTTGGATGGTTATTGTTATTGTTATTATTTATTATTACTTCAGTTCCAATATTATATTCAGTATTCCAAACTGTTTTATAAACAGCTGATTGAACTGTTTCAATTTTAAGTGTTAGTGTATATGTTGCTCCATCATATCCATCTCCTGATACACAGGTGCTACTAATACCAGTTAATTCACCTGTATCTTCATCATATACATTAGTTTCTGTACAATTTGCTGTAGAAGGGGCATTTGGATTAAACGTGATTGATTTTATAAAATCAGTTGTATTTTCTCCACTATCCAATATAGCATTATAATAATAATAATCTACTCCATTTTCTGTTGATTTAACCCAATTATATACAAAATCGTCACCAAATTCAAAATTTGCTGCAGCAATATCTTTGTTTCCTTTTCTAAATGTTAAATCCAAACTATCGCCATTTAAAGATGTCCAGCTTTCGGTATATGATATACGTACTGCTACAGGAACTTCTCCTATGTTGGTTACATATACTCTTTTTTCTTCTGTAGCTCCTGGAACCCAATTATCAGGAGAAACAAATTCTTCAGTTATTGTTGTACCATAATCTGCTGTATTAAATTCATTATCAACATCAGTGGAAGATAAAAAATATGCAAATGTTAATCCTATTATACCAATGACTCCAATCAAAGTAAGAGCAATAACACTTTTTTTATTCTGCATTAATTATCTCCTCCTTTGTTTTATCGTCTTTTTTTCCAATATTGCTTAAGATAAAGTCAGCAACAAGGATAACGGCTACAATTATAAGTAAATACATATTATCATTGATAAATTTAACATAGTATCCTAAATATGGAATGCAAAAATCCATATCTTTTCCAACTATATTACTATAAGTTATTTTTTTATTATCAGCAGTATTATTTGCATCACCTTTTGTTTCATATAGTAGGCCATTAATATTATTAACTCTGTGAGATATAAATGTATCATCATATTTAAAAGTAATAATATCTCCTACTTTAATTTGATTTTGGGGTACTTCTTTATAATATATTATGCTTCCTACTTTAAATGTTGGTTCCATTGAACCTGTTAAAACAACTAATGGTTTATATTTAAAGATAATTGGAATACAGATTAAAGCATATATTCCTATTAAAACATAACATATATATGAAAGAATATGAGTTATAATCTTTATAATCTTCATTTTCTACCTCCTATCTTTAAATATTTTTTT
>CACYFN010000052.1 GCA_902773675.1 uncultured Erysipelotrichaceae bacterium
TAATCTGATTGATAGGATAGATATTTATGAAGATAAGAAAATTGATGTAAAACTTAGTTTTAATAATATGATGTAGTCTATCATAAAAGGACAAGGACATACTTGTCCAATTCATACAAGAATTATTAATCATCATGTTTATAAGCATACTTATCGTCCTGTTTATACTTGCTCAGAAGAGAATGTATGTAGTAATGTTCAATGTGGTTCTTGTTCACAATTTCGATAGAATGCAAATTGCATTCTTTTTTCTTGAAATAAATATTACCTAATAATATAATTAATATAGTATAGGAGATTGATAATTATGAAAAGAATAATTATATGCGGAGTTATTATTTGTAGTTGTTTATTATTAACAGGTTGTGGTAGTACTAATAAAGAAAAAAGTAAACCTAAAAATGATATTATAGAAATTCCTGAAGATGAGGGAGTCACTTTTACAGATGAAAAAATTGAGATTCCTGAAGGATCACAATTAGAAAAAATGTATAGTGTTCTTAGTGAATATGGGAAAACTATCTATAACAATAAGGCGTATGAGAACTTTGAAAAGAAAAATGATATGTATTTTATTTCTCTACAACAATTAAATACTGATTTTTCATATGATATTTCTGGATTTAAAGGAGAAGATGGTACTATTTGCGATATAAAAGAGTCTGGTATTTATTTTGATATTAATCATGTAATGAAACTTGAATATAATGAAGACTTTCTTCCTGTTTTACCTTCTTTAGTTAAATGTAGTATGACAGAAATTAATAATGCAAATTCATAAAGTGAAAAATAGAATATTTTAATACGTTTTAAAAATAACTGTCTAATTGTGTCAGTCAACTTGATATTTTATTATTAGTAATGTATTCTAATAATAGGGAGTGTGATACGTATGATTTATCCTTCTATTGATAAGTTGCTTAATATTGTGGATTCTAAATATGCTTTAGTTCATATCGCTGCGCGTAGAAGTAAGCAAATATCTAAAGATGGATATTTACAAATGCCTGAATCCGAGTATAAAAGTAAAAAGAATATTGGAAGGGCCCTTGAAGAGGTAGCTGAAGGCCTTATCGAGGTAAAGAAAGAAGACAAATAAGTCTTCTTTTATGTTATAATTTTTTTAGGGGATGATTATGAAAATACTTAAATATAAAAAAGGAAGTAAAGGAAAATATAAAGTTTATTTAGATAATGGATTAGAATTACAATTATATGAAGATGTAATATTAAAATATGAATTACTATTAAAAAAAGAAATTGATGAAAGTACTATGATAGATGTAGATTCTTATAATCAAGAATGTGATGTTTATTATGTAGCTTTACATAGTATTGAAAATCGTTATAAAAGTGTTTATGAATTAAAAGAATGGTTATTAAATAGAGAATATCCTGTTAATTTAATAGATAAGGCTATTGATAAATTGTTAGAACAAGGGTATTTAAATGATAGGGTGTTTGCTAAAAGTTATATTAATAATCAAATGGTTACTACTAGTAATGGCCCTTATAAAATAGTTAGAGAATTGTATAATAAGAAAGTAGATTCTTCTATTGTACAAGAAGAGATATTATGCTTTACAGAAGAAGAACAAAAGAATCGTATTAAAAAAATTATTGATAAAGGTATTCGTAGTAATCATACTAGAGGTGGAATTGTATTAAAGCAAAAATTATATAATGATTTAAAGAATTTAGGTTATGAAATATCTTATATTAATTCTGTTATTCATAATTATTCTTTTACTAATACTAGTGATATTGCGAAAAAAGAGTATGAAAAATATTATCGTAAATATAGTCGAAAATATGAAGGAGAAGAATTACAAAGAAAAATTAATGAAAAATTATATATGAAAGGTTTATCTTATGAAAGAGAAGAAGAGTGATTTATTTTTATTAGGAATTCTTTTCCTATGTTTAATTTTATCTTTATTATCTTTTTTTCATATTGATTCAGATTATTATTGGCATATTAAAGCAGGAGAAATCATTTTTCAAAAAGGGATTATTAGATATGATATCTTTTCTTGGTTAGCTCATGGAAAATACTGGATGAGTCATGAATGGTTATTTGAAGTTATTATATATGGATTAAAATGTTTATTTGGAAAATATCATACTTTTATATATTGCTTTTCTTGTTATATACTTTTATTTGGATTTCTATTATTAACTAATTATAAAGCCTATTTAAAAAACTTTTTATATACTTTGTTTTATTTATTGTTTTTTGGAATATCTCTTTTAGGATTTATACAAGTAAGAGCCTATCTAATTAGTTTTTTATTACTTTCTATTACTATTTATTTGTTAATAGATTTATATCATAATAGTGAATCCTATAAAATATATTTTTTACCTCTAATAACTATTATTTGGGCTAATGTACATGGAGGTAGTAGTAATTTACCTTATTTATTATGTTTTATCTTCTTTATAATTGGTCATTTTTCTTTTCAATTTAAAAAGATAGAAAGTAAAAGATTAAAGAAAAAGCAATTATATCGATATTTTATTGTTATGATTTTATGTATTATTAGTGTATGTATTAATATTCATGGAATTAAAATGCTTACTTATCCATATCTTAATATGTTTGATACAGTAATGATTGATTATATTATGGAATGGAGAAGTACTACTTTACATGAATCTTTTCATTACGTATATTTTGCTTATTTATTATTCTTATTATTAACGTTTTTATTTAGTTCTAAAAAGATTCAATTAATTGATTTTGTTTTATTCTTAATTTGTACTTATTTAGGATTAAAAAGTATTCGTTTTTGGGCTTTTACTCCTATTATTATGAGTTATGTTATCTTCTCTTATGTTGGTAAGAGTAATAATAAAGGATTTACTAGTTCTGTTATTATTTTAAGTACTTTTTTATTATTTGTTTTTCTTTTAAATGATTCTTTTTCAAAATTAAATAATTCAAAACAAAATATTTCTTCTAAAACAATATCTATGATTTCTAAAGCAAATCCTAAGAAACTATTTAATCAATATAAATATGGTGGAGAATTAATCTATCATGATATTCCTGTATTTATTGATGGTAGGGCTGATTTATATAGTGGTAATTATTTTAATGATTATCTTTCTATTATTAATCTTAAAAATAATGCTATTTCTTTAATAAGAAAATATAATTTTGATTATTATTTATTATCAGGTGAAGATCCTCTTTATACTTTTATAAGTAATAGCGAAGAATATGAATTAGTTTATAAAGATAAAAATATTTATTTCTATAAAAAAATAGTTAACTAATGTTAACTATTTTTTGTACTATCTTTTAGTTTGTTCATATAATCATCATATGCTTTTTTTAGTTTATCATCATTCCATGATATTTTTTTCTTTTCGCGAACTTTTATTAAAGATTCATAATATAGAGCACTATCATTATTTAATTTTTGTTCACATAAAGTATCTTTTATATCATCTTTTACTTCTTTTAATTTAGGTTTATCTTTTTCTCCTGTTTTTAAAATAATGTGATAACCAAATTGACTTTTAACAGGTTCTTTTGTATATTCATCAACTTTTAATTCTTTAACAGCATTTGAAAATTCTTCTACCATATCATCTAAATCAAAATAACCTAAATCTCCTCCATTAGTAGCAGAAGCTTTATCTTTAGAATACTTTTTCGCAAGAGTTGCGAATTTTTTGCCATCATTTAATTCTTTAATTACTTTTTCAGCTTCTTCTTTCGCTTTTTTATCAGCTTCAGCTTTTTCTTCATCAGATGCAGAATCTTCGACATCTACAGATATTAAGATATGAGATGCTTTTACTTGACCAAAGATATTATTATTATAGTAATCTTTTATTTCAGAATCTTTTAAATTATCTTTAATATAATCTTCTACAGCTAATTTTCTTTTATATTCTAAACTTAGCATTTCACGTAGTTCTTTTTCATTTTCAACTCCGAAATATTGTTTTACAACATTATTAAATTTTTCTTCATCTTCTCCATAATAGTTTTTTATTTGATTAACTTGTTTATCTATTTCTTCTGTTTCTTTATTATCTGTTTTATATTTTTTATCAAATAGACTATGATCAATCATTTCTATTAAAGTCGAAATATTATCCTCCTTTATTTTTTCATAATACTCTGTTGCGGTAAATTTATCAGAAGATACTGATACTGCTACTTTTGATCCGTTTTTTACCTCTATTTCTTTTCCACAACCAGTTGCTAATAAAGTTACAGCTAGTAGTGTACTAAGAGCGATTATTGTTTTTTTCTTTTTCATATTTTTTCCTCCCGTACATATTAAATAATAACAAAAAAAACGAAATCGTGCAATAAATATGATAGATATATGAACATATTTTATTATTTTGCCATAAAATACTTTGAAAACATAAAAAGGAGGAATAATCATGACTAACTGTGGGTCTAATCAAGCATCTGGTGCTATTGTGCTTGTTTTATTTATACTTTTAATCATTATTCTTGGCTCTGCCATATAGGAGGTAATTATGAACGATAAGAATAATAATCGTAGTGGAAATGGTTCATTAATTGTTATTGTTTTATATATTTTATTAGCCATTCTTATTACTGGATCATTTCATTAATAAAAATACCAAAGGGTTTCCTTTGGTATTTATTTTGTTAATTTTTCAAATACTTCATCTAAGTCAGATAATTTAGATTTGTCATATTCAAAATCAGCTCCATCATCAGGATATCTTGGTGTTAAATGAATATGATAGTGTTTAATTTCTTGACCTAATTCATTATTTTGAGCGAGTGTAAGTCCTTCACAATGTAGTTTTTCTTTAAGTAAAGGATAAATATTATTTCTTACAATATTTAAGGCATGTGTAATAATATCATTACTGGTATCCATTAAATTAACAACATGTTCTTTTGGTAGTACTAATAGATGTCCATCAGTAGATGGATTAATATTCATAATTATTTTTATTAATTCATCTTCATAAACGGTTCTAGATGGTATTTCTCCTTTAATAATTTTACAAAAAACGCAATCATTCATAATTTTAATCCTCCTTATATAAATAATTATATTTGATTTTGTTATCTCTTAAGCGTTTAGAATAATTATCATCTAATATATCCTGTATTATTTCTTTAGTAATAGAATCTTTATTAATATTTTTTATTTCAATAGATTCTGTTATGTCTTCTTCATTTGTAATTATAAATGTATAGCTTTTAGGGGTTATATTTTTACTGTTATAAATAGATATACTATTAATTATTTGGTCTAATATTGTTGAAGCATCCCATTTATTTATCATTAGTTCTATTTCTATTGTATAGAATTTTAATTGTAATAAGTTATTTTCTTTGATTATTCTGTCTTGTACTTTTGAAGTATATTTATCTAGAGAAGATATTATGTTTGTTTTGATATTTGTTTCTGTTACTTTTTCTATTTCATTCTCTAATTTTTTTTCTAAGTAACTGAATAGGGAATTTCCTTCAATATAATCTTTTTGATAAGTATCAGATATTTTTTTATTTTTTCTAGTAATATAGAAATATAAATTTTTATTTTTATTTGATGTTACTTTCAATTTATAACTATTATCTTTATAAATAATACTTCCTATTTTTATATTCTCAATGTTTGGATGTTTTTCATTTATATAGGTTTCCATTTCTTTTTGAACTTTGGGAAGTATTAGTTCGTATCCTTTTTCTGATAGAACTATTATAGTTAGTACAATTACTACAATAAATACAAAAATGTTTCTAGCTAGTAGTAATTTTTTTTCTTGTTTCATGTAATCACCAAATATATTTTATCTCAAAAATCATAATATTTCATTATTTTTTGAAAAAATATTGTTCTTTAAAAATATTTGTGATAAACTATTTAATAGATTAAAGTAGAATATTGGGTGGTGTTTCATATGAAAATACAAAAAGGTATTGTAAAATATAAGGATCGAGATGATATTGTTTGTACTTATGGTGTTACAGACAGTGGAGAAAGCTATTATTTTTTAGATGAAGGACGTAGATTAGCAAATGGTAATATTATTGCAACTACTGAATTAGTAGAGGCAGTAGATCCTATGTTTAAAGCTAAAAAAGTGGGTGTAATTGATGGTTTAGGAAATGTTGTTATTCCATTTAAGCATAGATCTGTGCGAAGTGTTAATAATGATATTTTATTAGCTGAAATTGCTCAACCAGTTTCTCCTAGCGTTATAGAAGCTAATAGAATAAAGAGTGATCCTACCTTAGCTACTAAGTTGGTTTCAACGCCTGCTTTAATTAAAGATAAATTAAATAGTAAGATGAGTAGTGAAGGAAGATATATTTTTAACGATCAGTTTTCTGAAGCTACTATTTATGATATAAATGGTAATAATTTGGTTAATGGTGAGTATTATAGCTTTATTGCGATAGATAATGGTAAAATATTCTTTAGTAAAAATGTTGCTGATTCTGAAATTGTTGAGTATTCAGTATTACCACCTGAAGTTCAAAGTAATGTAGCTTTTGCTGAAAATAGTATTAATGTTAATAATGTTGATGTTTCTGCTGATGTTGTCGAGAAAGCTTTGACTAATGATTCTGCTATGGCGGCTGTGTCAACACCTGAAGTTTCTGAAGTGCCAGCAGAAGATGCTTTTGCTAATGCAGTGGCTCCTGAGGTTCCAGAAGTACCAGTAGAAGATAATGTTGTAAATGAAGTAGCTCCTGAAATTCCAGAAGTACCAGTAGAGAATAATGTTGTAAATGAAGTAGCTCCTGAAATTCCAGAAGTACCAGTAGAGGATAATGTTGTAAATGAAGTAGCTCCTGAAATTCCAGAAGTACCAGTAG
>CACYFN010000053.1 GCA_902773675.1 uncultured Erysipelotrichaceae bacterium
ATTAGGTGTGACTGATAGAGCTATATCAAATTGGGAAAATGGTAGAAGATTACCAGATTTAAGTTTAATAAGTTTGGTTGCCAATGAATTAGATGTTAGCGTTGCAGAATTATTAAATGGAAGAAAACTTAATAAAGAAGAACTTGAAGAATTAAAAACTACAATTGATAAATTGTTAGAGTATAATACAATTGAAGAAATAAAGAAAATAAAAAAGATCAATGGTGCATTTACTTTATCATTTGTTTTTATTGTTTTGGCAGTTATTATTAATGAAATTAATTTTTCTTCGGATATATTCAATTTTGAAGTTGCAGCATCTTATTTATTAGGTTCAGGGGTAGGAATTGGTTTATTAGCTATTATTAATAATTACATGAAGATAAATAAACAAAAAGATAATTTAAATAAATCAAATGATAATTTGCTTTTAAGATTGAAAAAAAGAGCGAATACAAAAAATAAGTAATGCTCGGAAGATTAAGATATTAGGAGAATGTAAAAATCCACTTTTGTTGTGTTATAATATAATTATCGGAGGACTTATGAAAAATAAAAAAATAATAATTATTGTTACAGTTATAGTTTTCATTTTAATGTTAATACCAATACCTACTAGATGGAAAAATGGAGTTACAGAATATAAAGCTATATTATATAAATATACTAAAGTTCATATACCAAGTGAAATATCATTCACTGGTTATGAAGAAGGATGGGAACTTAAAATTTTAGGATTTAGAGTTGCTGGAACTATAAATGATGATGAAATAATGAAACCTAATAATAGTGAAGAACAAAAAAATGTTGGTAGTATTTTAATGGAAGTTAAAGAAGATTCAAGAACATCAAAAGGAGCAACATTTATAATAAAAAATACTAGTGATGAAGAATATGGATATGGACCATCTTATACTATTGAAAAGTATGAAAATCAAACTTGGAAAGAAATTGATACATTGACAGGAGATCCATTAACTTGGAATTCAATAGTATATTCTTTAAAAATACATGAAGAAAAAGAGTTTATTGTTGATTGGTCTTTAGGATATGGAGAATTAAAAAGTGGAACATATAGATTAGTAAAGAGTGATTTTAGGAAAATAAATAGTCCAGAATCAAGAACTTATACTATTTATGCAGAATTTGATATAAAATAATGTTCGGATTATTAAGATATTAGGAGAATGTAAAAATTCTCTTTTTCTGTGGTATAATAGTTATTGAAAGAGAGTTGAGTAATATGGCATTTTTTCCACCAATTCCATTAATAAGAAAAAATCATATAATAAAAAAATTAACAGAGTTATTAATCCTAATGGGTTTAATAAAATTAACGAAAGATTGATTAAGCAAAAAGTTTTAGTAAAAACAAAAGATGGTAAGTATTATCTAAATAAATAATAATCGGAAGATTAAGATATTCCGTTAAATGATTTATGACATTATGACATTAAATTTGTGGGTGGTGTACCTTAAAAGAAATGTCATAAATGTCACCGATAAAAACGATAAAAAAAGAATGTAATCTATTGCTAGACTACATTCTTTATTTCTACCCATTATTCACCCATTATTTTGAATAGATTTTGATAAAATTTTATTAAATTTAAGTAAACTCAAATAATGGAAAAGCCTTATTTTACAGGGATTTAAGCCTAGTCGACACTTGGTAAAAATCTCCCCCTGAAGACCTAGTCGTGAGACAGTGTCACTTTATTTTATAAGGGTTTGCGAAGTTTTGTTTTTTTCTAGATACCAAACCAGATACCAAGAATATTGGTATTTTTTTAACTGACTTAACAAGTCATTGAAAAAATTATTTATATATTTTATATTTAAAATGCGAGGTGATAAATATGAATCAAGAAAAAATAGGATTATTTATTTCTGAATTGAGAAAAGAAAAAAATCTCACTCAAAAAGACTTGGGAGATTTATTAGATATTACAGATAACTCTGTTTCAAAATGGGAAAGAGGAATTAACGCTCCAGATATTTCACAGTTGAAACGAATTGCTTCAATTTTTAATATAACAGTAGGTGAATTGTTAAATGGAGAAAGAAATTTTAAGAAGAGAGAAAATAATAATGGAGAGAGAATACTAGAGGTTAAAAATTTATCTAAATCTTTTGGAACAAATAAAATTTTAAATGATATTAATTTTGAATTATACTCCGGAGATGTTGTGGGTTTAATCGGACCAAATGGTTGTGGAAAAACAACTTTAATGAAGTGTATCTTGGGATTGTATCATTGTGATACTGGGAAAGTAGAAATTGATGGAAATGATATTAGATATAATTTAGAAGATGCTCTTAAAGTAGTGGGTTCGGTAATAGAAAATCCAGACTTTTACTTAAATATTTCAGGTTTAAAAAATTTAAAAATAAGAATGGCTTTATTTGATATGAAAGATGTTGGATATATGAATGCAGTAATTCATGAAGTAAAACTTGATGATAGTATAAATAAGAAAGTTAAGACTTATTCATTAGGTATGAAACAAAGATTAGGAATAGCTAATGCCCTTATTAATAAGCCTAAATTATTAATACTAGACGAACCCACTAATGGACTTGATCCAATAGGTATAAAACAACTTAGAGAATTATTGATTAATTTAAGTAGGAATAGTAATGTGGGAATCCTAATAAGTAGTCATAATTTACCAGAGATAGAAAATATTTGTGATAGAATTTTAATGGTTGATTATGGAACCATTATCGAAGATTTTGGAATAGAAAAAGTAAAATATAAAAATATATCTTTAGAAGAAGAATTTATGAATAAGTTAGAAGGTGATAAAAATGATTAGATTAATTAAATCAGAGTTTATCAAAAATTATAACTTAAAGAATGTGATAATTATTTTAATACTGTTGTTAATATCTTCTTTTTTACTAGTTAAATTTGAAGAAACTTTTGGTAATAGAGTTATCTATGTTGATTCTTATTCTTATCTCGAAGAAGATTATAAGTATATGCTACAACAATTTGAAGATAACTATGAAAAGAATCCAAATGACTTTAATAAAGATTTAATATCTATTACAAAAGAAATTCATGAAAATTATAAGCTAACACGTAGTGCAGTAAAAGGACATCATGAAATGATGTGGCAAAAAAATTTTACTCAAAAATATATAACTGAAGTTAGTCATAAATATGCGCTTTTACGACTAGATGATTGTAATCATGAAGATATAACTGATTATATATTGGGATATGAAAATCCAGGACTTTTGGATACATACCATAACATTAAAGAATCCTATATGGATTATCTGGATTCTTATAAAAATGCGAATTATGCGGAAAAAATAAGTGAAGTAGAAAGCAAGATTAATGAGTTGGATAAGATAATAAAAGATAATAATTACTATGAGTATATGAAATATCATTGTAGTACATTGGATTTTAAATTAAATAATAGGTTAGAAGATTATTGTAATTACATTATCAATAATAAAATAAAAGATGAATATGACTATAGAGCTGTTAATGCTGCTGAATATTTATATTTAAACGATCTGAAAAATTCACAACATATTTTAAATAGAAAAGGAAATAATTATACAAATACTTTAAATAAAAACATCAAAGATATATTTGAACAACAAGATAAAATTGTTACTTATGCATATAAACATAATATAAAGCATGATTTAAAGTTTCCATATGAAGCAGATTATATAGGATATAGTGGTCATTATATTAATACTAAAAATTATGTTAATAAAGGGTTAAGCTTTGGATTTATAGTTTGTTTTATATTGGTTATAATGAGCAGTGGTATTATATCTCGTGAACATGATAAAGGAACAATAAAATTACTCTTAACTGCTCCTGTAAAAAGAGAAAAAATATTATTATCAAAATTTTTATATTTGATAGTTAATATGTACTTATTATGGATAATAGGAATAATTTTTATATTTATAATTAGTGGAATAAAATATGGATTTTCTGATTTGTTTGTTAATCAATTAATACTTATTAATAATAATGTTTCAGAAATTAATTACTTTATTTGGTATGTTGGTAAATTATTCATTCATAGTATACCAGTAATATGCTTTTTATCATTTATGTTTTTCTTATCATCTACATTTAAAAATACAGTCTTTACATCTAGTATTTGTTCTATATTCACATTGTTATCATTATTAATATGGGTAATATTAGATAATTTAAAAATAAAAGTATTATACTATATTTCGTATACGCCATTAGCATATTTAGATTTTAATATTATAAGAGAACACAATAGGTTTTATCTTAATACTATATCTAATACTAATTTAAATAGCATTTATGGAATTATTATAAGTATAATTTGTACAATAATCTTTTTATCAATAAGTGTTAGCTATTACAAAAAAATAGATATTGTCAATAAATAATAATAGATGACACGTGACACGTTATTTGTGAGTACCTGTCTCGCATTGATTGTGTCATAGTGTCATTATTTCTTTCTAGATACCAAATCTAGATACTAATTGCAAAAAATAAGGTTATTTTTATAAACTTTAGTAAATTTAAGAAAATAAAAAAGTCTTATTTTATAAGACTTTAATCAATTATTAAATTATTACGGACTGGTTAATTAATTTCCCCCTGAAGACCTAGTCGCGAGACTAGGTCACTTTTTGTTATTAGAAGATTTAATTGATTATATTATTTAAACATATTTAAGATTTCATTATATAATGTGGTGTTGAAGTATCATTTAAAAACATGTATAATCATTTACAGGATGGGATAATTATGAAATTAATTGATTACTATGATGGTAGAGAAGATAATGTAGAAATAGAAGAAATTGGTCCAGCTGGAGCAGGATATAATGCTCCCATAAAGGTAAGGGTAAATGGAATGCTTGGATTTAAGAAGAAAAGTATAAATTGTAGTACTTTTGATTCATTTGAGTATTTAATTTCTCAATTAGGTAAAATGTTAAGTATAAAGGTTGCAGATACATATTTTTTTGATGATGGTTCTATTTTTAGTAAATCTATTTATGAAGAAGGAGAAGAATTCATCACAGGTGGAGATATACTAAAATATGTGACAGTATCTGAAGATGAAATAAAAAGAATAAAAGAAGAAAGAAAGAAATTTAATGAAACGTTGGAATTAGTAAGGGTTAAAGATCAAGATAAAAGAATAGCAAAAACTCCAGAAGAAATAGATTTTGTTGTTAAGCAATATATTAATATAATTGATAGATTAAAAGTTGATAATCGAGATGAAATAGTTAAAGATTATATTAGAATGTGTTTTTTAGATGTATTAACAGGTAATAAAGATAGGGTAAGTGGTAATTATGGGTTAATAAAGAGTGGTAATGATTATTCATTTGCTCCATCATTTGATAGTTCTACAATCGGTTATCCAGGGATAGATGATAACTATGTACAATTAAATCATTATTTGATAGATAGAAAAGATTTATATAATTATTTAATATCTAATTACTATGAATGCTTGAGTGATATATTTGACAAAGATAGAAAGCATATAGTAGATAAAATGAAAAGTTTATTAGATGTAGTATTTTCAAGGGAAGAAGATAAAAGTGATAAAGAATGGTTTGATCGAATGGTGATAGGACAACTTGATTATTATTTAAATAGTGTTAATAGTCTCTTTGCTGAAGATGAAATTAGTGAAGCACAAGCTGAAAGAATGATAGAAGGAGACTCAACAAAAAGCATATCTTGATAGTATAATGCTCATTTTATACAAATGGCGAATGATGACATTATTTGATTAAATATCAATGGTTTTGATATATCTATAATAGTATTGAAAAATCTTATTGAAGACACTGCCGAGGGGCAGTGTGCTTTTTTGTTATTAAAAAATTTCTGTCTATTGTTAATAAATGTATATTTAGTTACTTTTAATGTGGGTTTTTGCTGATAAATATGCTACAATATATATGGTAGAGAGGATTGGTATTGTGAGTAAAGTATTAAGTTTTTCTTTAAATGCAGGCTTTTCTTTATGTTCAATTTTTATTTGTTTGTGTATTTTATTTGCCTATTTTTTAAAGAACCGTGAAAAAAGATTAGAGGAAAAAAGTATTTATTTTATTTTAGATTTATGCTCAATTACTATTATGAGTATAGTTGAAATAATTTATGTACTATATTTTATTAATGTTGGAGTAGATGGAAAGTATGCTAATGCATTGTACCATTTATATTCTTTAGCAATCCTAAGTACTACATTTTTTTCTTGGGTGTTTGTTATTTCATATCGTTTATCTCTTAATGAAGATGCGACAAAAAAAGGCAATAGTAAGTATGTATTTTATACAATAATAGGAATTATTCAATTAATTATTGGAATTATGATTTTTGTAATGCCTGTTAATATATATGCTCATTATGGAATTTTTACTTTCGATAGTTTCCCAATTACAGCAATTCTTGTATATGTTTTAGTTTCAACAACATCATTCGTTTTTATGTTATATTATAAAAATAAAAATATTACTAATAGAGATTTGTATCCAAGTATAGTTTCGCTAGTTTTAATTTGTTTATTGTTAGTATATAGATTGATTAAACATGTGGATATTAATATCGAAACATTTGAATTTACAATCTTTACATTAGGAGTGTTCTTTACTGTTGAAAATCAAGACTATAAGCTTATTTCTTTAGCTAAACAGAAACAAGCAGCTGCTGAAAAAGCTACTAGTTCACAACAAGACTTTCTTTCTAGTATAGCTCATGGAATACGTTCTCCGATGAACACTATTTTAGGGCTTAGTCAATTACTATTACAAGATGATAATTTAACTAAAGAAAGTGTTAAAGATGATATGACAAGTATTCATGATGCTTCTACATCATTATTATCATTAATAAATAATATAACAGATTATTCTTATTTAATTTCTGACAAAGGAGAAGTGTTAGAAAAAGAATATGATATTCAGGATGTACTATTTGAATTAAATAGTGCGGCTTTAACAAAAATTACCAATAGTAACGTTGATTTTAATTTAAGTGTAACTGACGGTGTTCCTAAAAAATTACTTGGTGATTCTGAAAAAGTTACAAGAACTCTTTTAAATATTCTATCTAATGCTATTTCTTATACTGAAACTGGTGATATATCATTAGAAGTGAAAGGTGAGAAGAAAGGAAAAAATATAATTCAGCTTGAATTTTTAATTAAAACAACGGGAGTTAGTAAAAATAAAGATGTAATTGATATTGATTCACCTAAATTTATGGAACTAGGAACAGGTGGAAGTATAGATGGAAATATAGATAATAGTATATTGTGTATACAAATTGCAAAAGACTTAACTGACGTTTTAAATGGACATTTAGAAGTTGTAAGTGAAGAAGGAAGCGGAACAACATATACTTTAACTATTAACCAGAAGGAAAGCGATTCAGAGGGAGAAAATGTTGATCACAGTGATGAAAGAAAGACTTCAGTAGAAACTGTAAATATTGAAAATGAAGATAAAACAGATTTTGCAAAAATGATTGAAGAAAGAAATCAGAGGGAAGAATCTATAATCGAAGAGAAGAAAGAAGAATCGGTTGAGAAAATTGAGGAGAAAGAAGAAGTAAAAGAAGAAAATACTTCTGAAGAAACACCAGCTGAGGAAAAGAAAGAGGAAATAACTGAGAAACCTGAAGAGAAAGAAGAAGTAAAAGAAGAGAAGACTTCTGAAGAAACACCAGTTGAGGAAAAGAAAGAGGAAACAACTGAGAAACCTGAAGAGAAGGAAGTAAAAGAAGAGAAGACTTCTGAAGAAACACCAGC
>CACYFN010000054.1 GCA_902773675.1 uncultured Erysipelotrichaceae bacterium
ACAATGAAATATATACATAAATATCTAAAACCAAATAATAAAATAATAGAAATCGGAGCAGGTACTGGTAAATACTCCATATCATTATCTAATGAAGGATATGATGTAACAGCAGTAGAACTAGTAAAACATAACCTAAAAGAAATAGAAAAAAAATCTAATAAAGTTAAAACTATTCTAGGAAATGCTATAAACCTAAAAAAAATTAAAAATAATACCTATGATATAACATTATTACTAGGTCCAATGTATCATCTAATTACCAAAGAAGAAAAAATTAAAGCCTTAGAAGAAGCAAAAAGAATAACTAAAAAAAATGGTATTATCATAGTAGCTTATTGCATGAATGACTATGCAGTATTAATCCATGGATTTAGAGATAATTATATTAAAGAAGCAATAAAAAATAATGATATTGATTCTAACTTTCATCTAACACCTAAAAATACTGATTTGTATTCTAGAGTTACAATTGATGACATTAATGAATTAAATAAAATAGTTAACTTAGAAAGAATAAAAATAATATCATCTGATGGACCTTCTAATTATATAAGAAATATTTTAAATAAAATGGATGAAGAAACATTTAATATATTTATAAATTATCACTTATCAACATGTGAAAGACCTGACCTTATAGGAGCAGGAGCCCATACCTTAGATATACTAAAAAACTGACAAAAGTCAGTTTTTTTAATTACTAATTGCTTGATGACAAATAATACTAGTATTTAAAACATCAAAAGTATATCCATTATCAATACCATATTTAACTATAGAATCAATAGCTTGACTAGTATGATACTTAATATCATGCATTAAAATAACATTACCACGCGATTTAGATAAATTATTAACAACATTATAATATTCTTGAGTAGGATCAGTAGTACCACCAGCATCACCAGAAGAAATATTCCAATCAAAATATCCATAACCTTTTTCTTCAATTTGATTAGCAAGTCTACTCATAATACCAGCACTATAATGTCTTGAAACAGTATTAGAACTTCCTCCAGGAAATCTCATTAAAGTAGGACTAACACCAGTTAATCTTTCAATTCTCTCTTTAACAATATTCATATCATTCCAAAAAGCTTCATCAGAAGAATAAACTACGTTATAAGCATGAGTAGAAGTATGAATTCCCACTGCATGACCATCATTATGTTCTCTCACAATTAAATCATCACTACCACTACTAGTAACAAAGAATGTAGCCTTAACCCCATATTTACTTAATACATCAAGTATAACAGGTGTATATAAATTATTAGGCCCATCATCAAAAGTTAAATAAATAACTCCAGCTTCTCCACATGACATATTAGAACTTCTACCAGTACCTCCACCACTATTATTAGATTGAACAACAGGTCTTGATTTAACCTCAACTTTAATAGTTTTGCTACTTTCATTAGAAGATGAATCTTTAACACTATAAGTTATCTCGTAAGTACCTTCTTTCTTATTATCAACTTCACCACTTTTTTCTATTTTATCAGTAATATCACCATCATAATTATCAGTAGCTTTAACACTTGGTTCCTTATATTCATCACCTACATAAATAGAAACATTATCTTGACTATCAATCTCCATTACAGGTGCCTCTTTATCAACTACATTATATTTAATAGAAATAGTCTTCTTAAAAAAACTTTTCTTGCATTCATATTCAATCTCTTGATTACCTAATTTAGTAACATCAATGTTTTTAATCATCTTTAATTCATTTTTAGAAACTTTCTTACCAAAAAATTTACAAGTTACATTAGGTACCTCAACTGAATCATCAAAAACTATAACCTCAACAACATCATCATTACCTTCTTTAGAAATTTCTAAAAAATTTCCACCAAAAAAATAATATAAGAAAAATAATAACAACGCTAAAAACAAAAGAACAATTGAAATAATTAATACAACTTTTTTCTTTGATTTCTTTTCATATTTACTACTTCTAGTACCTTTATTATTCTCTTCCACTTCCATACTACCTCACTACCATACACTAATTATAATATATTTTTCTTATATAGTCAAAAATTATTTGTATATTTTTTTCTTTTGCATATTATAAGCAAATTTAGCCATTATACTACTAGATAATAAGTGACTAAAAAATCTTGTTATTTTAACACCCAAACCAGGAACAATATAAAATTTATTTAAATGTTTAACTGTATATTTAGCTACATCCATACTATTCATACCCTTTAAATCAAACTTAACATTAGCCCTTTTATTAAACTTAGTATTAACAGGTCCAGGGCATAAAATACTAATCTTTACATTAGATTTATCACGTCTTAACTCTTCCCTAATAGCTTCTGATAACCTAACAACATAATTCTTAGTTGCATAATAAGTAGCCATCAAAGGCCCCGGCATAAATCCTGCAATTGAAGCAACATTTAAAATATGTCCACTATTTCTTTTCTTCATTTCACATAAATATAACTTAGTTAAAATATGTAATCCTCCTATATTAGTATTAATCATATCTAAATCTTTATTCAAATCAGTTTCAGAAAAATCTCCACAATCACCAAAACCAGCATTATTTATAATTAAATCAACATCCTTATTATCATTAAATAACTTAATACAATTATCTTTATCACTAATATCAGTAGAAATTATTTTAACATCTTTATTAATCTCTTTTCTTAAACTTTCTAATCTATCCTTATCTCTACCAACTAAAACCATCTCATCATACTTTTTACTTAATTCCTTAGCTAAATCTCTACCTATACCACTACTAGCTCCCGTTATTAACACTTTCACAATGTATCAACCTCTCATTTAATTCAAATAAAGCAGTCTTATTACTATCATATTTAAGTAATTTTATAGCTTCATCATAACTTACCCATTTATATTCTTTATGTTCACTTGATAATCTTATATCTTCATTATCTATTAATACCCCAAAACCATATTCATATACAACATATATATTATTTTCATAATTAAAATCTTTATTAACATAAATTCCTGGTATTGAAGATATAGTATCTAATTTAATCATATTATTAACTACAATTCCAGTCTCTTCATATACTTCTCTTTTAACAGTATCTTCTAATTTCTCACTATCTTCTACACCACCAGATAAACCTTGATAAAACATTTCTTTACTTCTGTAAAATAAGCAATATTCTATACCATTATTATATCTATATAAAAATACAAGTACATTCTTAGGTTTTCTCATATCACATCATTTCTCATTTCCTGATATTTTTTTGTATCAATTATTTTAACATTATTATTAATAGCTTCTAATAATATTTCTGCTTTCTTTTGATAATCCTTTATTAAGTACCAATTAAAAGGAAATAAATCATCATTATTACCATTAATATCTCGATTGTTAACTTTCAAATAATTAATTTCCATCATTAAATATATATCTTCTTTAAAATTCATAATTCCTCCATTATAATATCCTTTTAGGTTCGTCTAATCGATATGTTAAATCTTTATAATAATTATCTAATATTTCTATTAATTCTCTTCCTACTATACTTTCTAAATACATTAATGCTTCATCCTTATGATGTGATTTTATGATTGTTACATAATCAGCAAATATTTCCTCAAATCTCTTTTTAATTGGCTTAAAATATTCTTTTCCATGTCCAATATGGTTAATGTAACCATCTACTTCAATTCCTTCATCAAAAATTTCACCCTCACATAATGCATCAACAATATCTATAATACTATAAAAATAATCCTCAACACTTTTATCTGCCAACAAATAAGCATAATACCTATTATAATATTGTCGATATATATCTTCAATGACAAAATGATTTCTTACATATTCTATCACATCTTCAGAATAAGTATCATCATTCTCTGCCCTATTAATCAATTCATTAAAAAACGTTTCATAAGGAACTAAATCTTCTACTTTATTTTCACTATAATAATCACATCCACTTTCTAATATTTTTTGTTTTCTAGAATTAACTTTTGATTTACAAATACTAACCAATTTATTATAATTATCCCTATTTATTTCAAACTTTCCTTTAGAAAATTGTTCTGGCACTTCACTATGTTTTATATAAAAGTGTAGTGCATGAGTAAATTCATGATTAAAATCATTTATAGAATTATCATTTTTAATATAGATAATACCATCTTGACATAATTTATATGATAAATCCTCAATCCTTAAACCTCCATTAAAACTTGTTCTATCTCCTTTTTTAAATTTAAATGATGGATTCTCTAGTTTAATAATAATTAATGATTGTAAATCTCTTTTTGCAAACTCAAACTTTATCGAAAATAAATATCTAAAACTATTACATGCTAAATCTATTATTTCAATATCACTTTCACCATCTGAAATAAATATAGTTCTAAAACGTTTAATTAAATCTAACTCTTCCTTAGATAATTCACAATTTAAAAATGATTCATATTTACTTCTTTCTATATTCATTTCATCTATTTCAAATGGATCAAATTTTATTTCATTATCTATATCTATACCATTCATTTTTAAAAGTAAAACTATTTCATATTTATTATTTAATCCATTATTAATAATAAATTTTTTAATATTTTCTTTAGAATCTTTACTAATCATTATTTCTAATATTGTTTTATTATTAAAATTAGAGCATTTATATAATAAAAATTCTTTTGGTATTCTGGATTTTAATAATAAAGGTTTAAAAAAATTATTATAACAATCATCATTATTAACTACTTTAATCAGAACATTATCTAATATATCACTAAACTCTTCCTTAGTTATATTTAAAAATTCTTGCAAAGAAAATGTATTAAAATTTGATAACATATCATGATTTAAATAAATTAAAGAAATCAATAAATATTGATTTGATAATTTAAATAATCTTTCTCGTAATTTATTACACTTATCTGATTTAAATATTTCACTATCTAATAAATGATCTAATACTACCTTATTATCATCTAATGGTTGAACTAATTCATTATCAAAACAATCAAATATTTCTACAAAGTTTTCAATTAAATAATCAACTAAAGCACTATCTAATCTATTCATTAAAGCATATTTAAATAAAATATCATTAAAATAATATAATACTCTTTTCTTATTACTTAATAATATACTCATAACCTCATTATTGGTCATTTTATTTATTAAACATCTAAAGATTAAAAAATGATTACTATTCCAATCTTCAATATTTTCCTTTAAATTATTTATTATATATTTTCTTAAATTTATATTTCCTTTAAATTCATTATCTATTAGCTGTATATAGTTTTTATCTAAACTTTTCTTACTATTAATCTCTTCTTTTAAAGTATTTATATCAAATTTTTCCATTACATCACATCTCTCTTTTTATTTATCTAAAATTATTTTAACATAATTTAAAAAAAATAATAACTTATTTGTTATTACTTTTAATTAACTTATTTTCTTTCTCTAATTTCTTTAAACTTCTATTAGGTGTTGGCAAATCTTCTGGCATAGTTCCACCAGCTTCTTTAATAGCTTTTCTAACAATTTTACCAACTTCATAATGAGTAGAATTTGCAGCATATTCATTATCGACATTATCTCTTTTTAATTTAGCATCTGTTTGTGCTATTCTAAATATATTATCTGCAAGTTCTTCACTACCCATATTATCTAAAATATCTTCTCTATATCTTAATTTTTTCCTTTTAAATATATCATCTGCAGATTCACCATTATATAGTCCTTTATAACCAGCATTATGAAATCTAGATAAGTCTTTTACTCCACTTTTAACTGCAGTTTGATTTAAATTATAATTTCCTTTTCTTACTTGATTTCTCATATATAATCTTTTTTCATCCTCTGTTAAAGAATTATAATTCATCTCACTTAATTCTTGCTTTCTAGTTTGAATAGCAAAATAAGTTTGAGCAAAAGCAATCACTTTTTTTCTACTATCACCATTTTGAGCAATTAAATAACATGCATAACGAGATAGTTTATAATCTTCAACTTCTCTTTTTGCACCTTTAGCTAATTTTATCATTTTGTCGGCTCCGACAAAATGGTCAGAAATATTATTTTTACTATTAAAACATGCAACTTTTGCCCTTTCAATTACCCCTTTAAACTTTCTCCACTCAGTATATTCTAATACTCTTTGAAGTTCTCTAGCACTCCAATATTCCTTCCCCTCTTCATCAGTATGTTTGATTTGATTAAATATAATCTCATCATAACTTTTTAAAATATCCATAAGTCATCCTTCTACCGATTCTTTATTTTTATTTTCTTCTCTACACAAATAGTATAGCATACATATTTTCGCATTTCAATATACTTGAACAAAATTCAAAATAAATTTTGAATGCCTTAGGCTCACGCCTAAGATTTACTGATTCATTGCCGTCGTAACCTACATGCTCCACAGTCTTTTACTCCGATAGTCGCTACCGTATTTAGTTTTATTCAAAATAACTTTTTGAAGTTTGTTCTATGCAGATACTTCATTCATATATAACTTTAACCCTTCAAACATTATATTTACTGATGCATTATAATCTCTATCTAATTCATAATTACAATTAGGACAATTATATTCTCTTATACTTAAATCCTTTAATAGTGTATTCTTATAT
>CACYFN010000055.1 GCA_902773675.1 uncultured Erysipelotrichaceae bacterium
AGACATATGAATTTTCCTTTCTTTTGTGCAAATTATATTATAGGATATTCATATGTCTTTTTCAAATTAGAAGTGTTGCACTTCAAATTTAAATTAACAATAACTGCATGATTTGACAAATGATAAAAGAGATGTTAGAATACAAGCAATTTATGAGGAGAGAAAATATATGGAAATAATATCTTTTGATGAGGATAGAATTCAAATATCAACTGACGACAGTACTAAGTATATTAATAAAAAAACTTCAGAATTAGAGGTTGAAAACCTAAAAATGGCCAGAGAATATTTAAATTCTAAAACATCAAAAATTTTGAACTGTGAGTATTCTATAGAAATTCCTAAAATTAAATGCTGGGATGAAGAAAAAAAATTAGTTAAAATGGATTTCTTTGATGGTAATAATTTAGAAAGTATGCTACGATCTAGCATAACAAGAAAAGAAGCAATTATATTTCTAAACAAATTGATAGAATTTATATTAGTAAACGATTTCTATTGGGTAGATTTTTCTCCAAGAAATATTTTAATCAATAAAAGTAACAAAAAAATTTGCTTTGTAGATTTTGAAAAAGGTTTAAGTTTTAAAAATGATAATTTGATAGATTTTTTTAGAAACCATGTGTTTGAAGAATATTCATCATTTCTACTTTTAAATGAACGTATATTAAATGGCAAAGAAATATTTAAATTAAGACCTGAAGAAGAAGCAATAACACATTATAAAAATGATATCAAAATTAAAAGAGTAAAGGCTACAGCTAATAAATTAAATTATCCAGATATTATTACTCAAAATGAATTTTTAGAAATTTATAGGATGTTTTTAATTGCTGAATTACCTCAAAAATCAAACGGAAACATTATTTTCCCTCGTGTTGAATTAGAAAAAATTTTAGAAACAAAAAAAACAAATCCTATGGCATATGATGAATATGCAGATAGAATTATTCAATTAGTGAAAAAAAAAGAAAAAGAAAAGAAAATTAATTACTAAATTTTTCTTTTCTTTTTTTGTGGACAATATTTAAAAATAAAATTTAATTTATTCAATTCTTGCATTAATCCATCATTTGCATTTAACTCCCTAAACTTATTATTAATATATTCTAATCTCTCCTCATAATTTTCATAGCATTTCTCTTTGCTTGCAATCCTACCTTGCTCAAGAGCTTCAAGTACGGAGTTGTACATACTTAAATCCTCATTTGAAGTTTTATATGTTAGCTTAGGATTTTGTTTGTCTTCTGTTCTTTCATATACTTCTACCTCGACACCTTTTTCTTCAAGTGTAGAGGCTATATTTGGAAAATTTTCATATCTTTCATCATGATCACTAATAGTTGTTAAACGGCCAAATCCCGTCTTTTCTTCCATTAAAATATATCTCTCAAACATAGAAAGGATTGATTCTTCACGAGAAACAGCTAATAATCTTGCTATAATATTATATTTTTTCCCCGATTTTAAAAGAACATCAAGGGTATATACTGATTTGCCCATCGTACCTTCCATAATAAAATTAAAACCTTCTTCTATTGCCATATTCGATAAAGCTTCCATTATTTTTCCAGAATAAGAGTTTGTCAATTTTTGAAAATATTCAGGATATTTTTGAGCAATTTCGAGAGATTTACTAAACAAACCTCTATAAGAGTCTAAATCAAAGACTATAGCATCTATATTTTCTTTAGCCAAATCTATTTTTGATTTTGAAACTATTGCACTTTTTCCAGCACCAGGTTGCCCACCTGTAAATATTGCCACTGGGATCCCTTCAGACTTCTCATATGTATCAAAAATAATGGACTTCATTTTAGAGATTATACTATTTAATTCAAATTCAGATATTTTATACTTATCTAATATTTCTTTACTTATCATACTTAATTTTCCCCCTTTAATAGACCCTTTATTTCACTGCCATAGACATTAAGAACTTTGTCTATTATTTTTTCATCATAACTATATATTTTTTTCTGTTCAATTAACAGTTTACTTAATTCTTCACTGTTATCTGAAGAAATTGTTAATGCAATTTTCATCGCCAGTATTTCTAAAGCAACCTCTAATTTAACATTATCGAGTGATGTTTCTTTTTTTTCCATTTAAAACTTAATTCCTTTGCATTTTTCTAACAGTTTTTTAAACAAATCATAATAAAGATTAATTGCTGGAACAAATTCTCCATTTCTGATTAATTCATCAAGTTCTGATGGATTAACCCATTTTGATTCTGATACTTCAGATTCTTGCATTTTTACATCTTTAATATCTGTATCACTTTTTGCAATAAATACATCAACAAAGTCGTGTTCTCTTTTGAAACCAAGCAAAAATTCAACATCATTAGAATCTAAATTAATTCCCATCTCTTCTTTAGCTTCTCTAATTGCTCCTTGATATGATTCTTCCCCAGAGTCAACAGCACCTCCAGTAAAAGCCCATTTGTTAGGATTAGCTTTCCTACTAGCACTTCTTTTTTGAATTAAAAATTCTCCATTACTGTTTATTATCCATAAATGAATAGATAGTTTAAATTCTCCATCCAATGGTTCTCCGCTTTCTCTAATTAAAGTTTTGTTCATTTTATTTTTCTTATTATCATATAAATCTAAAATTTCCATATTTATCCTCCACTTTCTTTTATTTTAGACAAATAGTTTCCAAATCATCAGGAACTATTATATTTCCATTATAATATAATTTAGCATCTTTTGTAAATTCTTTTTTTCTATTTTGTAAATTAGTATCAATAGTATGTGATAAAATTAAATTTTTTACCATCGATATAAATTTTACCACTATTTTTATTAATAAGACCCATAATAGTTCTAATAGTAGTTGATTTACCACTTCCATTTGGACCTATAAAACCATATATACAACCTTTATTTAATTTAATAGATACATCCTCTACTCCTTTAATATTTCCATAATATTTCTTTAAATGTTTTATTTCTAATATACAATCATCCACAGTATCACTCCCTATTGTTATAAATATTATATCATAATTATGTAAAAGTATATATAAAAAAATGGCATCCACAAGGGATGCCTTTCAGGGGGTTTTTATACTCTCACATTAAACCGTAAGAGCATTGGCATGGAGTTACATGCCACTATAAGTATAAGATAATTTTTTGTTATTGTCAACGTATTTTTAAAAACATTTTTTACTATTTTTTTATGCTAATCTAAATTTGTTGATTTATAAAGGATTTCCTTAATGTGACTATATTCTATCTTGTCAATTGCTTTACTATTTATAAAATCTAGACTATCTTCCTTAGCTTTAACTAATATATTAAAATCTTGTTTTATATTAGCTATACTAAAATTCATATCCCCACTTTGTCTTACACCAAATAAATCTCCACTACCTCTCAACTTAAAATCTTCTTCACTAATTTTAAATCCATCATTAGTTTGGGTCATTATTTTTAATCTCTCTTTTTCACTATTACTTATTAGTATACAATAGCTTTGCAAACTATTTCTACCTACTCTACCACGAAGTTGATGTAATTGAGAAAGTCCAAATCTGTAACTATCAAAGATAACTATCATAGTAGCATTTTTAACATCTACACCTACTTCTATAACAGTTGTACTAACTAATATTTGTATTTTATTATCTTTAAAATCATTCATAACTTTTTCTTTATCATCATTACTCATTTTACCATGCATAATACCTATATTACATACTTTACCAAGAGCTTTATTTAATTTATCATATAGTTCATTAACATTTTCTAAATCAGATTTATCACTTTCTTCTATTAAAGGAGCTATTACATATATTTGATGATTTTCTTTAATCTGTTCATACATTAAAGTAAGTACTTCTTTAATATCTTTATCACTTTTTAAAATAGTTTTAACTGGTAATCTACCATTAGGCATAGTTTTAATACTTGATATATCCATATCTCCATATATGGTTAATGCATAAGTACGTGGAATTGGAGTAGCACTTAAATATAATATATCAGGTGTAATTCCTTTATTTTTTAAACTACTTCTTTGATTTACTCCAAAACGATGTTGTTCATCTGTTATAACAAGTCCTAAATTATTATATATAACATCATCACTAAATAATGCATGAGTACCTATTAATATATCTATATTATTATCTTTTAAATCTTTAAGTAATTCTCTTCTTTCTTTTGCTTTAATATTACCAGTAAGTAATTTAACATTAATATCATAATCTTTAAATAAATTAGTAATATTAATTAAGTGTTGTAAAGCAAGTACTTCAGTAGGAGCCATTAATACTCCTTGATAACCACTTAAATAATTAATATATAAAGATATTATAGCTACTATTGTTTTACCACTTCCAACATCCCCTTGCAGTAGTCTATTCATACTTTGAATATTCATTAAATCATCATATATCTTTTTAACACTTTCCATCTGATCATCAGTTAATTTAAATGGTAATTTATTAACAAAATCTAATACTAAATCATAACTAACATCTCTTTTAATACCTCTATTATTACCTCTATTTAACTTTAAATTATTCATCTTTAACATAAATAAAAATAATTCTTCATACTTTAAGAACTTAAAAGCATTCTTTAATTTATTAATATCATTAGGATTATGAACAATTTTAATACATTCATTTTTTTCTAAAAACTTATATTTTTCAAATAAATAATCAGGTATATAACTTTTGATATTGGTATTATTATATACTTCTTTTATATAAATATTTAATTGTTTACTGGTAATGCCACTAGTAGTATGATAAACAGGTTCTATTATTGGAATATTAGGTAAAATTCCAAATCTAATTTCACTAGCAGTAATAGTATTCTTTTTCTTATCGTATTTACCAATAATAATTATTTTAGTACCACTTACTAGCTTAGAACGCATAAATCCTCTATTAAAAATAATTACATTAAATAAATAAGAACCAGTATTTAATCTAAAAGACATTTTATCCATGCGCTTGTTGAAATGAAATATAGAAGGAATATTTTCAATAATACCATCTATTATTATTTTATCATCTTGTTCTAAAGAAGCAATATCACTTCTTTTAAGTATATCATACCTAAATGGATAATAAGTAATTAATTCTTCTATATTATTTATACCTAACTTATTTAGTAATTTAATAGTTTTAGGGCCAATACCCTTTATATCATCTAACATATTTCACCCCTCAACAACAAAATTTTATCATAGAATAATATATATTTCAATAAAATGGAAAAAATGTATAGACAAATTATTGGGGGTGTGCTATAATAATTTTGTTGTTGCAGGTGTAGTACAATGGTTAGTACATGGCCTTGCCAAGGCTAGGATGCCAGTTCGATTCTGGTCACTTGCTCCATAAAGTTTATAACATCGAATTAATCGATGTTTTTTTTATAGTGTAAGTGAACAAAAGTAAAATCGAACTAACATCCTATTGGCAAGACCTAATATTTTTTTCTTCTAAAATTAACAATATCTTCTCTAATAAAATTCCATCTTATACAGACTAAATACCTATCTTTTGCATTTTTTGATTTACCATCAAAATTTCTTTTTTTAGGTCCTACTGTCATACAAGCAACATGCGGTGATGTAAAATCTAAACAACGCTTTTCTAAAATTAAATCATATAAATCATATTTCATAATCCAAACATAATCATCAATAGTCCCACAAACTAGAGCATCTATATCATAATCAGAATTTCTTCCTCTTATAATAAATCTATCTATCATATCAATTATTATTCTAGTTTTATTTATTTTTTCATTAAATATATCAATTTCATTTTGATATAATTTCTTATATTCTTCAGAACTTAATCGTAATAAAAAATCTATTTTACCTTCTGAATCCTTTTTGTAACCATAATGATAATTCTTATAATAATTTATAACATTATAAGGTATTCCTATATTACCTAAATACCTTTCAAATTCTTGTATTTGTTCATGATGCATAGAATTACTCTTCCCACATTTTAAGCTTATTCTTTTAATATAATTTTTATATTTTATAAAAATATCTGCTTTTTGAACCATTTTATTTTTCCAAGATTTTAAAGGTTCACTATTATCAATTATATTTTCAAATAACTCTTTTAAAAAATTTTGTGAATTTTCATCTAATTCACGTAAATATTTACCATCAAAAAGTTCAACAAAATCATATTCATTTTGATAACCATAATTCAAAATTTATACCTCCTTTAATATTTATTAAATCATATCATAAAAGTTTTCAAATAAAATGTTTGAATATTATATCAAAAAGCATTTTTAATGTATATAGATTTCTATAAATTTAAATTACTTTTTAAAATAAGAAAATTTCTGTAATTAAAAATAAACAATTATTAAACAAACACACTAAAAAATAATTAAAAATAAACGAGATCTACAAAATAGTCTTTAATACAAAGTTCTGTTCAATTTTATGACTGATGAAGTAAAAAATGTGATATAATTAGTATAGCCAAATCAAAACTTAGGAAAGGAAAGTATCCTTAATCAGTTA
>CACYFN010000056.1 GCA_902773675.1 uncultured Erysipelotrichaceae bacterium
TTTAGGCCTTACAGAAGAAGAACTATTAGAAATAGTTAATCAAAATGCCAAAAATGAATAGTTAAATTTTGACTTTAACTTGGGGTAAGGGGAAGTCCGCCCTTTTTTAGTAATTTTATTATTTTTTTCTAAATATTTTTTCAGGTTATCTCCTTTGTTTATATATAATTATTATCATTATAATAATTCCAATGAATGCATAGTAACATTCTATATGTTTAATAATATATTTTACATAATTACTAAAATTATACCCAATTGTTAATAGATTAAGATAACTTATAATATAGAATAATCCTATGATGGTTAAAATAAGTCCTATAATAGATAAAAATAATTTATACATATAATCGCCTAATAAAGTTTATTAAATTTTAATTTTTTTATTTATTATTTTTTAATTATATTATATAATTAATTAGGTGATGTTTTTATGGAATTAATTAAATATATATTTTTAGGATTTATACAGGGTATTACGGAACCAATTCCGGTATCTTCTAGTGGACATTTATTAATATTTCAAAAATTGGTTGCTGGATTTGATAATATTGATTTTGAATTATTAGCTACTATAACTAATTTTGGTAGTTTACTTGCTATTGTTATAATTTTTAGAAAAGAGATTTTTAGATTGTTTAAATCATTTTTTGGATATTTAGGTTCTAAAGATAAGAAATTATATAGTGATTATAAATATTGTTGGTATATTGTACTTGCTACTATACCTGCTGGTATTATGGGTATTATTGTTACTAAGTTTAATTTATTTGATGTTTTAGAAAAAAATATTAAATTTGTTGGTGTTACTTTATTAATTACGGCTATATTTTTATATATTATTAAAGATTTTAAAGGAATTAAGGAAGATAAAGATATTACTTTAAAAGATGCTTTAATAATTGGATTTTTTCAAGTTATTGCATTATTACCTGGAATTAGTAGAAGTGGTGCTACTATTGTTGGTGGTATGTTTAGAAAACTTAAAAGAAAGACTTCATTTAATTTTTCATTTTTACTTTATATTCCCATTAGTATTGCAACATCTATATTAGGTATTAAAGATTTAATGGAAGCTAAGATTGATTCTAATACTATTATTTTATATTTAGTTAGTATGATGGTTGCATTTATTTTTACTTATATTGGTACTAAATGGTTTAGAAAAATTGTTAATGAAGGTAAACTTATATATTTTACAATTTATTGTCTTATTGTAGGATTTTTAGTTATATTATTTTTGAAGTAAGTAGTAAAATGCTTACTCTTTTTATATTAATTTGTAATTTAATTGTTAATTAATTATTATTTGTGTAGGGATAATGTATTTTATTTTTTATTATTTATTGATATTTGTAGATGTTAATGTTATAATTGAATTTCCAGTTTGATGAGGAGGTTAAATATGGGAACACATGATTGTATTAATTTTATAATCAATTTTATTAATAGTAAATATGGACAATTGTTTAATAGTAAGTTTAAAAAAATTCATGTTTATAATTTTTGTAAATTGATGTGTAATAATTCTATAGATGATGATAATATTAAAATTATTGTTGATAATACGATTGATTATTTAGTTGAAAATAATTATATTATTAAGTTTAAACAGGCTTATATGACTAGAAAAATTATTGATAATTCTGTTAATTTAAGTATTGATTTTTTATCTAGTGATAATTTTAAATTAGGTGTAAAAAAAATTCATAAATCTGTTTTCAAATTTTAATCTTTATTGTATAATAATTGTGAGGTGATATTTTGAGGAGAGGTTTAGTTTTATTTGGTAGTTTTGTTTTATGTTTATTTTTATTAACTGGTTGTGGGAAGAAGAGTGCTATTGATACTTCAAAATTTAGAAGTATTACAGAAGCTAATGGCTTTTCAGTTATTAATGATTATGATAGTTATTCTTCATATTCTAGTATAAATGAGACATTTTTAGCTTCTAAAGATAATTGTGATATTCAATTTTTTGTGTTAGATAATGTGAATTCTGCAAAAAGTATGTTTGATATTAATAAGAATAAATTTGAAAATTCTAAAACTGGTTTATCTACTGAAGTTAGTACAAGTTTAAATAATTATGATACATATCTTGTACAGACTAATGGATATTATAAGTATTTATCCAGAGTAGATAATACACTTGTTTATGTTAATGTTCTTATGGAATGTAAAGATAGTGTTAAAAATATTATAGATATTATGAAATATTAAAAATGTACAATTTTGTACATTTTTTTGAAATTAATTATGTATTATATTATTTTGTTATTTATGACTTTCTATGTTTTACAAGTACCTTTTGTAAATTTCTTAAAAAAGTTGTAATTTTGATTAAAATATTTATTTAATCCACGATTTAAAATACCAAAAGTACTTATTTTTTAAAATTTTTGGTGTAGAAATGTTTATCTATATTAAATAAAATGTTAAACTAATTTTGTGGTGTTTAATTTTTCATGCATATTTCATAAATAATTCTAATTAGTTTAGTAGAACAGGTAGTTAAACTAGCATAGAAATGTTTACCTTCCTGTTTTTCTTTTGATAATAAACATAAATTGGATTTTCTTTATTACATTTAGCAGATATAGTTATAATATTTCGACTACAATTAAATAATATTTTTCTAGCATATCTATTTCCACGTTTAGAAATAGGGCCATGATAATTTATACTTTTTCCAGACTGAATTATTGTTGGATCTAATCCACAAATATCATTAATTTTTTTAGTATTATTGAATCTTGTAATGTCTTTTAATAAATGGGATGTTTATATTGGCGAAAAATTAATAATGGCTGTTGAATGGAACACTTCTTTAAAAATCGAAAAATATAATATTAAATTATATGATAAAGATAATTTGTATTTGAGTGCTTTAGTAGTTTTAAATATTATTTTATTAGGTTCATATCATGCTTGAAATTAGAAAAAGAACTTTTATAAGTTCTTTTTTGTGTGCCAGGCATGGCATATAACTAGGTGGTGAAAGTCCACTATACGCGTAAGTATCTACGAAGTATTAGAGAAGCACAACGCATTAACAGTGATGTTAGGGCTAAAGGAAGTGTGGAACAAAATCGTGGCTCAACGAACAGAAACTTAATACTAAGGCTGTATAAACGGATGAGGTTACAAAACAAACTAAAGTCCAAAAGATACACGTAACTTTATGCAGTAAATTAAGTGAGTAAACGAGGAAAGTTATATGTCTTACCCTGGGAGGTCTCATGGACGAATAAGCACTAGCGGTTTAATACACCAATAGTTAAGGATAGATGGTCGGTCGAAAAAGGTTTATCATGAGAAGTCAGCCGAAGTCATAGTACTAGATAATATCTAGGAAGGACTGAACAATTTGTAGTGTTTAAGTACACTAAGATTATGATAATTACATATCAGATATATTAATAAGAAAAGTAAGAAACGTATTTTTCTAAAAATATTCTTATGAAAGACAAAGTGATTATTGTTGAAATTAGAAAGGAAAGAACAAGTATGGAATTACTAGAAAGAGTTTTAGATGACAAGAATTTATATAAAGCATACAAGCAAGTATATAAAAACAAAGGAACTAGTGGAGTTGATGGAGTAACTGTTGATGAACTAGGTAGATATATGTATCTTCATAAAGAGGAGATAAAAGAACAAATAAGGAATAGGAAATATAAACCTAGTCCAGTACGAAGAGTGTATATACCAAAAGAAAATGGAGACAAACGAGGACTTGGGATACCAACAGTTGTAGATAGATTAATACAACAAGCAATAGTGCAGGTACTATCTCCAATATATGAACAACAGTTTAGTGAAACATGTTATGGATTTAGACCAAATCGTTCATGTGAAACAGCTATTATTAAATTACTTGAATATTTTAATGATGGATATACTTGGATAGTTGATATAGACTTACAAAAGTTCTTTGATACAGTATGTCATGATAAACTAATATCTATTATCATGAAAACTGTTCATGATGGGGAATTAGTGTCATTAATAAGAAAATATCTGGTAAGTGGAGTAATGGAAAATGGTGTAGTCATACCAACGAAAGTTGGTACCCCACAAGGTGGTAATTTATCTCCTTTATTATCTAATATCATGTTAAACGAGTTAGATAAAGAACTTGAGAAAAGAGGTTTAAGATTTACTCGATATGCAGATGACTGTATAATAGTAGTCCAAAGTGAAAAAGCAGCAAATAGAGTTATGGAGAGTATAACAAAATTTATTGAAAAGAAACTTGGGTTAAAAGTTAATATAGAAAAAAGTAAAGTTGCAAAACCTGATGAAATAAAGTATTTGGGATTTGGATTTTACTATACGCAAACGGGAAAAATAAAACCAAAACCTCACTTAAAATCTATACAAAAATTTAAAAGAAAATTAAAACAACTTACAAAAAGGAGTTGGAGTATTTCGTTAAAAGAGAGGATAATAAGACTTAATGAAGTAATTAGAGGGTGGATAAATTATTTTAGAATTGCAGACATGGAATTTGATATGACTACTATAGGTAGTCATTTAAGAAGAAGAATTAGATGTACTATATGGAAACAATGGAAAAATTGTAAACATAGAGAAGATTGTCTAATAAAACTTGGAATATCAAAAAATAAAGCAAAAAGAACAGCATATAGCAGAGCAAGTTATTGGCATAATTCAAAGTCTCTAGTAATAAATGTAGCAATATCAAATAAAAGACTACAACAAAAAGGACTAGTTTTTCCACTAGACCATTACTTAGAAGTACATACTGCAATATAAATTGAACCGCCGTATACCGAACGGTACGTACGGTGGTGTAAGAGGGACAAATTTATAAATTAATGTAAATTTTCTCTACTTGATTGTTTATATATATGGTGCTTGTGGAGGGAATCGAACCCTCACAACAAAAGTTACACGATTTTGAGTCGTGCGCGTCTACCAGTTCCGCCACACAAGCATTAAAACAATGTAATTATATCAAAATATAATATAAAAGTACATAGTTTTAGTTTATTTCTTTGTATTTTGTTTCAAATAAGTTTTCACTTTCATTTTTTTCATTTGTTTCTTTTGATTTTATTTTTGGTAATTCTTTAGTACTACCAAGTCCAAAATAGTCTAGAAAATTACTTGTTACTCCATATAGTATTGGATGACCTGGTATATCTGATTTTCCTTTTTCTTCTATTAATCCTTTTAGGACTAATTTTCTAATTATATAAGCACTGCTTATTCCTCTTACTTCATCTATTTCTATTCTCGTTATTGGTTCGTTGTAGGCTATTATTGATAAGGTTTCAAGTGCTGCTTGACTTAGTTTATCATTTTCTTCATCTTTAATTAATTTTTTATAATATTCTCTATGTTCTTGTTTTGTCGTTAATTTAAAATGATTACCTAGTAATTCTAATTTAATACCTCTATTTTCATTTTGATAATCTTGATAAATTTCTTTAATTAATTGTTTTAGTTCATAATCATTTATTTCTAGAATATTTTTTAGTTCATCAAAGGTTAATCCTTCATCGCCGCTTATGAATAATAATCCTTCTATTACTGCTTTCATATGTTTTCCTCCAATGTTATATTATTAAAGTTATGATCTTGCTTTATTTTTATTTCACCATTTTTAGTTAGAGATAGAATTGATAGAAAAGTTATTACTAAATAGTCTTTGCTGTATGTTTCAAATAATTCAAAAAATGATACTTTTTTCTTGGCTTTTAAGATATTTTTTATTTCTTGACTTCTTATATTTACTGAGTAGTCTTTTTTAGCTATTTTGGTTTTTAATGGCTTATCTAATTCTTTTCTTTTTATAAAATCTTTAAATGCTTTTACTAAATCATCAATGTTTATTCCATAATTATTATTAGTTGTTTCTTCTTTGTAGTTAATTAATTCATCTGTTTGTCTTGTATATACTTCATGCCGATAATTTTCTAATTCTTTAAACTTATTAGTTACATCTTTATATTGTTCATATTCAATTAATCTTTTTATTAATTGTTCTTTTGGATCTTCTTCAAATTCATCTTCAGTTTCTTCTTCTTTTTTAGGTAATAGAGAATTTGCTTTTATTTCCATTAATTCAGCTGCCATTATTAGGTATTCACTGGCTATATCTAAGTTTAAGTTTTCCATTAGTTGGATATATTCTAGATATTGTTTGGTAATTTTATCTATATCTATATTAAAAATATCTACATCATCTTTTTTTATTAGATGTAGTAATAAATCTAATGGTCCTGCAAATGTAGGTAAATTTACTTCATACATGATATCACGTATAATCTAATTATGTGATTTTTTCACATAATTAGAAACTCCTTTCTTTAAATTTTATATTACAACTTTAGGAGTTATAATATTTAAGCACT
>CACYFN010000057.1 GCA_902773675.1 uncultured Erysipelotrichaceae bacterium
ATAATAAAAATATTTATGCTTGTCAAAAGGAAATTGGAATAAATTTAAATACGGTAGGTTTTGACAGAAAATCGTGTCTAAAAACTTGACATAAATCCAGATTTTATATCAAATGTAATATTTTTTATTTCTTCTAAATCAATCAATGAATTCAAACTCCAACTCTTTTATAATTTCGTCTAACTCTTTTCTTGTTTGTGATTGCTTAGTTACTATTTCTTGTATTTTTTTGTTTAATTCTACTATGTCAATTTCAATTTCATTAGATGACGTCTTTAAATACGAATTAACTGAAATATTATAATCATTATCTTTTATTTCATCATAAGTAGCTAAATATGATTTATTTTCAACTGATTTTCTATCTTTAAGTAAACTAACTATATTATTAATATTTTCTTCTGATAATTTATTCTTATTAGTATTTCTAACAAACTCTTCTGAAGCATCAACAAATAAAATATTATTATCTTGTTTATTCTTCTTTAATACTAATATACAAGTTGCAATTGAAGTACCAAAGAATAGATCTGGTGGTAATTGGATAACTGTATCAACAAAGTTATTATCAATCATGTATTGTCTAATTTTTTGTTCTGCTCCGCCTCTATAAAGAACTCCTGGGAACTCAACAATAGCCGCAGTACCTTTAGGTGATAACCATGATAACATATGCATAGTAAATGCTAAATCAGCTTTTGATTCTGGTGCTAAAATTCCTGCAGGAGCAAATCTTTCATCATTTATTAAAATTGGATTAGACTTACCTGCCCATTTAATTGAATATGGAGGATTAGATACAATCGCATCAAAAGGTTCATCATTCCAATGAGCAGGATGAATTAAAGTATCTCCTCTTTCTATACTAAAGTTATTGTAATTAATGTTATGTAAGAACATATTAATTCTAGCTAGGTTGTAAGTAGTAAGATTTATTTCTTGACCAAAGAATCCCTCTCTTACGTTTTCTTTTCCAAGTATCTTAGCAAATTTCAAAAGTAATCCACCTGATCCACATGCTGGATCGTATACTTTATTTACTGAAGTTTTATCCATAATAACTATTCTTGCAAGTAATTCTCCTACTTCTTGAGGAGTAAAGAACTCTCCTCCTGATTTACCTGCAGAAGATGCATACATAGTCATCAAGAATTCATATGCATCTCCGAATAGATCAATGTTATTATCTTCGTAATCTCCAAAGTTTAAATCTCCTATTGCATTTAATAATTTAACAAGTTTTTCATTTCTTTCATCTACTGTATTACCTAATTTATTATCAATAGTAAAATCATCAAATAATCCTTTAACATCATCTTCTGAGGCAGTTCCTCTAGCTGATGCTTCTATGTTATTAAATACATTTGATATAACAACATTTAAGTTTTCATTCTTATCTGCACCTTTTCTTATGTTACAGAATAATTCACTTGGAAGAATAAAAAATCCTTTTTCATCAAGTATTTGTGATTTTCCAAGTAATGCTTCTTCATCAGAAATATTTCTATATTGAAAATCTGTAATACCTGCTTTTCTTTGATTCTCATTAACATAGTTTTCAATATTCTCTGAAATAAATCTATAAAATAACAATCCTAAAACATATTGTTTAAAATCCCATCCATCAACTGAACCTCTTAACTCATTTGCAATTTTCCAAATGGTTTTATGAAGTTCTTCTCTTTCTCTTTCTTTTTTGTTATTCATAACTACTACCTCCATAAACATTGCTATCACATATATAAAATTATACCATATTTTTCAACTAAAATTTATATTTTGAGATTAAAATGTATATAAAATTTAATTAATTATAAAAAAAGACAACATAATTGTTGTTATTTTAAATAAATAAAATTTCAGAGCTTAAATAATTAAAAATGTATTAAGTATGAAATTATTGCTTGTTATTAAATCAATTTCTTCAAAGTTAGTATATTTCCTATAATTGTTAAAAAATCTTGTATTTACTTCAACCTAATTATTATTATATCCATTATCCTTTGTTGAAAAAGACTTCTTCCAAAACTGTTCTCTCTCTATAATTTTATTAACATCTGTATTCATACTAAAAAATTCAATTAGTGTAAAAGTAAAATTATCTTGAAAATAATTTTCTCCTTTTGAATTATACAATTCAATAAGAGATTTATTACCACCTGTAGCAGTATCTAAATAATTATTCCATCGTTGAGCAATTCCATTTTCTCCATAAGCTGCACCAATATATAACTTTCCCTCTTTCGTATCAGTTAAACAATAAATTCCTTTTACACTAGATAAAGCAATTCTATAATCTGAATACTTTTCGTTATTCAAAATTAATTTTAAATCTGAAAATTTTAAGTAAACATTATCAAAACCTTTAAATTCTACAGATTCATATTCTTTAGGAAGTATTTCTACCACATTAGCATCATATATATATTTCTCCAAATTAAAAACATATCTACTATAAGTATTACCTTTATTAATTTCAATTACTAGTCTACCAATAAAACCATTATATTTTTCAACATTAATATATTTGCAAAATCCAGGCACATTAGGAACATCAACAATGTCTCCAACAGTAACTAATAAATATTTATCATCTTTAATTCTAACAAATCCAAAAACTCTTTGCCCAGCTTTAAAATTTTTTTGATTATTTTCACTTTCACCATAATGAGACCAATATGAATAATCTACATTTTTTGTTTTACTCCAAATATCAATATAATCAAAACTACCAGACTTTCCAAAATTAAGAACTATTTTTGAATTTCTTATTTCTCCATCTGTTAAACACAACAAATCATTCAATTTTAATTCATTCATTTTAATTCTCCTTTTATTGATATTACCTATAAATTATTATAGACTATATACATTTAAATGTAAAGTATTCATATATTTATATAATTAAATATATAACATATCATAATATTTATTATCAATAATATTTTTGATAATCTTTTTTACTTTATCAGTTGTATCATTTTGAAGTTTCTTTATATTTGCCCATCTAAGTTCTGAACATTTTTAGGTTCTCCAATTTGAGAATTTAAATTTTCCCCATTTGTGTCAAAAATAAAATTTAATCTTTCTCCATTATAATGATGCAATAAATGAATCATTTTTAAATCTTTCTTCCATTTTTATCCTTCTTTAATAAAAAAATCTTTTAAATTATTATATCATTTAATCTTTAATTCATAAACTAATTATATATACTTTAAAAAGAAATCCTTATTTAGATTTCTTTCTTACTATCACAATAATTAAACCAATAACAACTATTAATCCTACTCCACCAATTATATAATATATTGTATTATCTGTTATATCACTATTTTTAATATTATTAGTTGTATTATTATTAGTATTATCTGTAACTATATTTGAATCATAACTACTATTATTAATACTTACTTCTTTACCATTTACATATAATTTATATTTACCATTAGAATAAATATTAGAATTAGTATTATCTTCATTAGTTAATGAATCTATATAAGTATCTGCGGTTAAAGATAGTATTGAATCAGATGAAAGTGTTAATGATATTTTTTTAGCTTGATTTAAATTATCTATAGATCCTACTAATATACTATTATTTTTTAAATTTAAATCTAATGTAGAAATACTATCTATAATTATATCTCCTGATACTTTTTGATTAATCATATTAAGTGTTACATTACCACCATTAGAGCCACTATTACCCCATTTAGCAGTTGTAGCTTTTAATAATACTCCATCACTATCATTATTAATTATTTCATTATTTTCTAATGTTATTTCAGTACTTGTATTGGTAACAAATATTACATCACCTTTATTATTAATAATTTTTGAATCTTTAGATGTAAATGAAGATGTACCAACATCAGCATCACCACTCATAGATTGATAAATAAATATAGATTTATAAGTTTCTGAATTACTATTTAATTTAGTATTAGTAGCTTCCATAGTTACATTATTTAAACTAACTGAGTTTTTACCTTCTACTACTACTCCTTCTGATACATTAGCTGTTAGTGTAGCATCATTTACTATAATATCAGCTGTTGAATAAATAACTGGTGATCCTGTACCATTTGTTTCATATGTACCTTTATTTACTGTTAAAGTACCTCCACCTTTATCTGATCTAATTGCAGCTGATGAATTTCCTTGTGTTTTAACAGTACAATTATTAGCTGTTAGAGTACTTCCTCCAGTAACCATTACTCCACCTGAATTATTTGATGATGTATTAATTGTTGCATCACTAATATTAATTATACCTGTAGAGTAAGCAAATACTGCATTCCCATATGAAGCATCTGTAGTAATAGTTCCACCTTTAATGTTTAAAGTAGCACCATTTTCCACAAATACTGCTGCATTAATTCCATAAAAATCATAATTATCACTATGAGAACTAGGACTACCTGTTTTATTTATTGTAGGATTTTCTAAAGTACTAGTACCACCTGTAACCAATAATGCATTTTCTTCTGCTACAGAACTAGAATATGTTTTATTACTTTCTTCAGTATTAGATGAAATGGTTACATTACCAGTATGAGTTACATTTGATGAGCTATTACCTCCTGGAACATTTGATTCTCCTGATGGTTTAGCAGGTGGTTCTGCAAATACCACTAAAGGTACTCCAATTATAGTTATTAAAACTATTACAAATATTTTTTTAATTTTATTCATTTTTCCTCCTAATTATATCTCTTTACATACATATCCCTTAGTACCTATCGCACTTTTAAACCCTTCTACATCTAATATAAAATTATCATCTATATTTTCATTTAATTCTTTAGTATGTAATGGCTTTTTATTTTCTAATTTAGATATATCATATGTATCAGTAATTGTTACTTCCATAGCTTCTTTATTACAACTAGCCTCTTCATTTAAATATTTATACATTTTATTATTATTTTCTGCCTCCGCTGGAGATGCTTCACATATTAAATCAAAATCCCCTCTTGTTTCATCAAATTCATAATATTTTTCTATATATTTATAATTAGTTATTTTATTATCTTTATTTATAGATATTATATGTTCAACAGATTTCTTAGAATGAAATAAATATGTTTCATGGTAACAAGATAATGTAGTTACCTTTTCATTACTATTTTCTATTTTTTTAGAATTACTATTTACACTATTATTTGTATTACCACATCCTGTAATTATAAATAGTGAAATTATTAATATTAATACCTTTTTCATCATATCACCCCTGTACCATTATTCTAAATTGTTTTCTTAAACCATTACTATCTTGTGACTCTTCATAATCAATTAAGTATTTATATCCTCTTACTCTTACATAATCACCATTTTTAGTAACATTTTTAATTTCATTTAATTCTTCATCAGTAAAATCCAAACTATTTATGATTATTTCTTTAACACTATTAAAAGTATTATCATCATAAATCATTGTATGATAATCACTAAATTCAAACTCATTAGTATCTTTATTAAAAGTATAATAATTGAATAGTTTATCTTTTCCATTATTAAAATAATATGTAATTATTAATTGATTATTAGTTTCATCTAAATTAATTTTATCAATTTTAATTAATACTTTTTCTTTAATACTAGGATAATTATCCAAATTATTATTTTTATCTTCTATTGCACTTTCTTTAACACTATTTGATTTGTTACTTGTATTACTACCACATCCTGTAATTATTATTAAAACTAAACATAATATAACTAAATATTTCTTTTTCATATATCCTCCTTTTATATTTACTAAATTATATCACACTTTATATAAAAATAACTAGATATTATCTAGTTATTGTTTGTAAAAGATTTCATCATATGTAAACTCTACAGTATTCATAAAAGTTTCTACTTGAGAATCATCATATTCAGTTGCATATACATCATACTGGAATAAATGAAAATCATTATTTACTTTAGTTCTATATACATAATGAATTGAAGTATTATCTACATATTTATAAGTTTCATAATTAAATCCATTAATTGTAACTTTATTAATAGTATCTACCTTATCATCATATGGATATAAGGCATATACTGAAGATTGATTTGTATAATATGTTATAAAACAGCCTTTACCCATATCTTTAAAGCTACCCATATCATCTGCACTTTCAGGAACTTTATATTTAACATGACTACTTTCCTTAATTCTCTCTTTTGTAAATGTAACTTTTTCTTGTGGTTCTTCTATTTTTTGAGCTTTTTGATTTTTTATAACATTACCTTTACATCCTGTAATCATAAGTAAACCTAATATTACAAACATACAAAATAATATTTTCTTTTTCACTAAGTATCCTCCTTCATTCTAATTGTATCATATTTTATAAAAAAAGAAAATAATAATACTTTCTAAATAGATGATTGACGTAAAGATTCATCCACTAATTCATTAATATCATCCATACTATTTATTTTACTTATTTTTAATGATTTAGAAACATCTTCATAATTTATAACTCTAACAGATGAAGCTTCAAGAATATTTTGATTTTTATATGGATATTTAGTTTTAAATTGGGTAACTATATTCCAAATATCATTTTCCATTTCTTCTTTAGTATTATAGTTTTTTATTTCAAATTCAGCTATAACATAATAATTGTTTTCATATAATTTCATCTTTGTATTAATATTATCATTTAAAAACTTTTCATTAGCTTTTGTTAAATAATCATTTTCAACCTCATATACATCACCATATAAATCATATGTACATACATCTTTTAGTGTAAATACAATAGAACTATCTAATGATTTTATAGTATATGTTTTTTCTACTCCAGTATAGTTACAATGATTACTTTTTTTATCTACTTTCTTTTCATCAAGTGAAATAGTTTCAAATTTTTCTGATGGATAATTTACATTCAAATATTCTTCTAATGATCCTTCTCTTTCAAACTGAGGACTATCAGTACACCCAGTAATTATTAGCAAGCCTAAAATAAAAATCCCAAATAATATTTCCTTTTTCATAATTTCAACACTCTTTTCTATCATCAAATGTATTATATCATATTTATATAATTTTATAATATATTACATTTTCCTAATACTTTCCATTACATCAGAATTAACCATATCATTAAATTTTCCAATCTTGCCTAAAGCAGCATCTATATCATCCATCAAACTTTGATATACATTCGGATCAAATGAACTTTGATTTTCCATTAATTTTTTTTGATATTTCTGTAACTGCCATTCAATATCACCAATTTCGTTTGGATTCCAATACACCATATTTTTAACTTCCGTAACAAGTGATTCAATAGTTCCATAAATTCTATCAGTATCAACGCTTTCAATATTTTGAGATTGTTTTTGATTATCTTTACTATCTACACCAATAATAATATTCACATATTCCTCTAAACTAGGATTATTTAATGAAATATCCCCTACAATATTAACAGCTGCAAAAAATTCATCATTTACATCCTTAACATTTCTTATTATATATTTATAGTATTGATTTACTTTTATAAATTTGTGTAAAAATCCATCTTTATCATTTTTAATAGCCTGTTTTGCATCACCAACTTCAGTAAATTCTTTTGCATATTTTTTTAATTCTTCTAACGCTTTTTCTATTGTCATTAACATCACTCCCTATGATTAAATTATATCATAAAAAATATAAAAATACAAAAGTAAAATAAAAAAGATAGTGTAAAATGGTTTCGGATAGACAAAAAAAGAAAGACCGGTTATAATAGTTAATCACAAACAAAAACTTAAACGGAGGTCTTTCCATGAACA
>CACYFN010000058.1 GCA_902773675.1 uncultured Erysipelotrichaceae bacterium
TTACACATATCTTTCACCTCCTACTATGATAATTATAACAAATAAACGATAAAAAAACTACCTAAGTAGTTATTTATTTTTAATTTTGTTTATTGTTTCTTTTATGGTTGTTGATTCTACATTATTAGTTGTGTACCAACCATATTTAGTCATTTCATTATATGTTTTTTCTTGCATATCTAAGATATCATTTAGATTTTCTTTTAAGATATCTTTTATTTCTTTATTAGATGCTTCTAATGTACCATGGACATATACTTCTACTGTGCTTTTAAGGACTAATAAATAGTTATCCATTATAAGTTGATCAAGCATTTGCTTCACCTTCTAATTTATTCATTAGTCTTTCTAATACATTATTGTGTTTATTATATTCATTTGTCATGAAATTTATTAATTCTTCATTTTCTATTTTTTTTAAACTTTCTTCTATTATTTTAATAATATTTTTTTCATGTCCTATAGCATCTTCAAAATATAATAATTCTTTTTGTGTCATATTATTCCTCCCAATAATAATATGGACTAATCTTTTATTTTTATTCTTTTATTTTTTAATTTTATTATACTTTTAGTTGTTATATATGATGTTATTGGTATTATTATTATACATCCTAAGGCACTAAAGAGTATTTTTATTACTTCTCCTGAGAAGGTTTTGGCGTTCATTATTTCTAATATGGAATAATGTCCTTTATAATACCAAATAAATAGTGTTAGAAAGTCTCCTAGAAATACAAATAATAGTGTATTTGTGGTTGTACATAGGATATCATGACCTATGTTCATTCCTGATTTAAATAGTTCTTTTTCTTTTAAATTTTTATTATTTTCATATACTTCATATAATGCGGATGATATGGCTACTGATGTATCTATGGTTGCTCCTATTAAACTAAATAATACTAAGGCTACTGATATATCTATAAAATCTATGTTTACGCTTGTTGAGAAGATGCTTATGTCTTCATCTAGATCATATTCAAATCCTGCTGTTCTAGATAGTTTTGTTATCATAAATATTGATATTGATAATATTATTAAAACTATTATTATGGATTTGAATGATGATATTGTTTTTAGATTTTCTCCATTTACAAAGAATAATATTATATAGCTTACTATGAGACATCCTAGTATTGAGCATATTATGGGATTTATTCCTATGGCTATTAGATAGAATAATATTATTAATATTATGAAGTTTATTATTATTGATATAAATAGTTTTATTCCTCTTTTTATGTCTATGTAAAGCATTAATAGTAATAGAATAATTAATAATACTATATTCATACATTACCTCTTTTTAATATTTTTATTGATATAAATGTTGATATTGGGATTGTAAGTACTATTCCTATGCTACCTACTAGGAATCTTGTTATTTCTATGGAATAATTACTTGCTATAAAATTAGTAATTGTTACTCCATTACGAATAGCTAATACAAGCATTGGTAGGCCTGCACATATATATGTAAAAAATAATACATTACTCATTGTACTCATTATGTCTTTTCCTATTTCTTTTGATGATTTATATAGGCTTTTTTTTGTTATTTTATTATCTTTATCTATTAATTCGGATATTGATGATGACATAGTTATTCCTATATCCATTATTGCTCCTAGGGTACCTATTAATAGTTCTGGTATTAGAATATCTTCTATTGGTACTGTTAGATATGCTATTTCATTAAAGTTAATTCCTTTGTAATTGGTTATTTTACTTACTATTATTAGTAATAATAGTATTATTAGTATACTTGTTACTACTGATATTATTGCGGATAATACTTTTTTATTTATACCTCCTGCTATTAATAGGGATATACATGAGAATATTATTGATTCTATAACACATATAAATATTATATTTATTCCTTTAAAATATAATATTAGTCCGATATAAAAGATAATTGAGTTTATCATTACGCTTATTACTGATAATAGCCCTCTATATTTACCTACTATATATATGGCTATTATGAATAACATTATTAGTAATACTATGTAGGTATCTCTTTTTAATGTTTCTATATTATTATTATCTATGAATACTTTGTCTCCTACTTTATATTTTTCTGTTATTACTGATGAGTATGTTTCTTCATATTTTATATTCTTAATAATACCTTTATTTTTACCATTAGTTATGATACCTGTTATTTCTTTTTCATATACTTTTTCTTTTATACCAAGTAAGTTAGATGATTCATCTTCATTAATGGTTTTTATGGATGTTATTTTTAAGATTTCTTTTTTATATATAAAGTCATCATTGTATACAAAAATAACTGATATTACTGATATTAATATTAATAGTATGAGTACAATTTTTTTATTCATTTATTACCACTTTCCTATTATAATTATATATTTAAGTAGAAAAAAAATCAAGAATATCTTGATTTACTTATTTGATGTATTTAGTAATAAATTCTTTTAACATTTTTCTTGTATCATTATTTATTATATATTTACTAAATTGTTTTACTTTTTCTAAATCTCCACTATCTAGTAGTGATGAAATAATATTTCTATCAAAGTAATCCATATAACTAAATTGTTGTTTTAATGATAGTTTTAATCTAAAATTATCATATATTATATATTTATCTTGTGTTTCTTTACCTTTTATAATTGTTTCTTTATCAGAATTTTCATGATAAGCAGTAAAATCAACTACATAGATATAGTCTAGTGCTTTCATTATATTTTCAAATGAAATATTTATATTATATTTGCTACAAGCTTCATTGTATTTTTTTTCTAGATCTTTTATTCCTTCTTCATTTTGATATAAAAAATTTATTTTTACGAAATAATCTTTGGATACATCTAAAAGAATAGCTAATTTTGATAAGAATGTATCATACATTTCATAATTATGAAGATTAGATACTATTGTTCCACCTGGTTGCATTCTTAAGTTTTCTGATGGTATTTCTATTTCTTCAAATGGTATTTGATGCATCATGCAGTATACTTGTTCTGCAAAGTATTGGGTTTGAGCTTCCATGAGCATTCTACCATAGTTATCTACTTGATTAATTCCTACTTCATCGTTTTTAGGATTGGTTTGAGTTGCATGGTGTATTTCATGATATATAGTCATTTCAATTAAATCTTCATTTAAGTCTGCTCTTACATATATTTTTTTATCTTTTGGATCACGTAATCCTTTAACATCAGGTCCTAATTCTTTATATTTAGGGTGATTTTTATCATAAAGAACTATTTCTGTTACATATTTTAATGCATTATCAATTAGATCTTCTAATTCTATATTTTTTGGTATTAGTTTTTTTGCTACAATTGTGAAAAAGTAGTTTGTAAAATGGGTTAGTCTTGTTGAATCAATATTTGAACATCTAGATTTGATAATATCTCTTATATCGTAATACATATTATTCCTTTCAATTTAAAATATATTAATAATTTTAAAAGCTATAAATGCAATAATGAGAAACATTATAAAAATAAATAAGAAAACCATTATTTGAAATATTTTTATCTTTTTATTCTTTTTTTCTTCTTTTATTTGTTCTTCTCTATCACCAGAGTTTGTATATTCATCTTTATAATCATTATTCATGTAAATCTACCTCTCTATCATTATATCTAATATATAGTAAAAAGTAAATCAGTTAGATTTACTTTTTTTATTCTAGATCTTGTTTCCAATCATCACATATTGCTTCTTCGGCATAGAATGATTTGGATACTTTTCCTAAGGACATGAATAGTTTGGATATACCTTTTTTATCTTTTTTATAGTTAGCTATATTTTTTTTGTTTATTCCTATACTACTACCTTCTGAATAAGAATCTATATTAGCTCCTATATACATAAATTCATAGTTAATATGACCTTCTATCATTTCTTTGATTTGATTTTTAGTATATTCTTTGGATGCATTTTCTAGTCCATCTGTTGTTATTATGAATAATACTTTTTTTGCTTTTTCTTTATCCATATAATTAATTGTTTTACCTATTGCATCTAATAAGGCAGTACATCCTCTTACATAGTATTTTTTATTATTTAATTGTTTTACTTCTTTAATGTTCTTTCTATTATAAATCATTTCATATTTGTCATCAAATAAAATTGTAGTTACTAATACGTTATTATTTTTTTGTGTTTCTATGTAACTATTATATCCTCCTATAGTATCTTCTTCGGTACCTCTCATTGATCCACTTCGATCTAGTAAAAAAACAATATCCATTTCTTTTTTCATTAATATCTTCCTCCTTGTGATATAATAATATCAGATTAATATTTATTATTGGTCACTTAGAAGGGGACATTTATGAAAGATGAATTAAAAGAGTATATTAAGAATAATTTTGTTAAATCTAAAAAATTACATAGTTTATTTAGAAATACTTTTTTTAGTACTATGGATGATTATAAATGTGGGGAAAAAGCCACAAATTTATCAGAATATGTTAAAGAAAAAGATAATTATAGTAACTTTCAAAATCTTTTATTTAATATGATTGATGATAGAAATTTAAAAGATAGTGATGTATATAATAAGGTTCATATTGATAGAAGACTATTTTCTAAGTTAAGAAGTAATAATTATCATCCTAGTAAAGATACTGTTATTTTACTTGGTTTATCTTTAGAATTATCTGAAGATGAAATAGTTGATTTACTGGATAGTGCTTCTTATTCTTTACCTAAAAATAATTATTATGATTTAATAATAAGATTTTGCTTTATTAATAAGATTTATGATATTTCTAAAGTTAATGAATTATTAGATGAATATAATTGTAAATTATTTAATTATTAATAATTATTATTTAGTAAAAAAAAAATACCTAAAAGGTATTTAAAAATTAAACATTAACCAATCTGTTTTGAATGCCATAAGTAATCCTATTATTAACATTATAATACCACCTACTAAATGAGAATATTTGGTATATTTATTTGATATTCCTGTTATTTTTAGTGTTATCATAGCTATTATAAATACAAATAAATCATCTATTATAAAGAATAATAAATATAAAAATATATAAATACTATATTCTGGTATTGATAATTCATTTATGGCAAGTATTTGAGTAAATAAGACTGGTAGTCCTGCAGAACATGCTAATTCTATTAAATTAATAGAAAAAGCTAATGCCATTATACCTAGTATTGCAAGTATAAAACTTTTTTCATTTACTATTTTTTGAATTTTGATAATTATTTTTCTTCTTTTTTCTGTTGATGTTACTTGACATCCTGCATCTTTTTTACGTTCTTTTAAATAGCTTCTTATGTTTATAAATGCTCCAATAAGGGCTACTACGGCTATTATATATTTAAACCAAGTTGATATTATTGTAGTTGCAAAGTTAAGCCATGCCATCATGAAAAATAAGTAGACTACTGCAGAAAAGAAGATAAATGTTAAACCTAGTATCCATATTTTTTTTCTATTTTTCATTCCTAGTAACATGCTTATTAAAAATATTAATACCCACATTGCACATGGATTAAATCCATCGACAAATCCTATTACTATTGATATTAATGGAAGTGATACTTCTTT
>CACYFN010000059.1:0-1973 GCA_902773675.1 uncultured Erysipelotrichaceae bacterium
TAATAGTATTTTCCTAACTCTATATTATCAATATGTAATTTACCATTATTATCAGTTATACCTTCATAATATAATTCAAATTCATTAGTTTCAATATTATATTTATAAATATCTATTTTAGCTCCTTCAATTACTTTATTTGATTTAGAATCAACCTTAGTAATATCTAATCTAGGAAAACTTACATTTTTTAATTTAAACTTATATGTTTTATTTAATTCATCAATTTTAAATTCTATATCATCAACAAATTTATAATTTGGAGTTCCTTCTACTTGATGAAGTTTGTATGTTCCATATGGAAGTTTAATAACTCCTAATCCTTCATCATCAGTAAAAATCTTACCAACAACTCTATTCATGTAATCAATTACTTCAAATATAGCATTTGCTTCATTTTTATATCCTAACTCATCATCGCCATATTCTTTCATAACTACACCATATGCATCAATTACTTTTTCATATGATTCAACATAAGGATTTAAGTTATTCTCATTAATTGTAAACTCATATACATTTTCATCTAGTAAGTATCCTACTGATGGAGTTTTTTCTTTTACTGTGTATTTTCCAAGTGGTAATTCTTTTATTGCTTTACCTTCTAAATCAGTAAAAATACTACCCACTAAGTTACCTGACTCATCAAATATTTCATACTCAGCTCCTTCAAGTGTTGCTTCCCCACTTGGAATTGCAATTTGCTTAGTATCTTTATCTATTTTTTGTACCATTAAAGTACCACCCCTAACATTAAGTTTTAGATGTGCTTGCATTGGATCTGGTTTTCCAAAAGACATTAGTTTTTGATAACTTCCACTTGTATATAGGATATCTCCTTGATTATTATTACCAACTGTTCTTTTTAAATTAATTTTCCCTTCTCCCATGTTAGTACCTTTTACAATAAGATTATTACCTTCAATTCTTGCAGTACAGTTATCACAACTATCTATAGCATAACCACTTAATACATTATTTGTATCAGTGAATACTTCTTCTTTTGTAGCAACTACTTCTTTAGTTACAGTATCAAAACTTGGTCTAGTTATTTCATTATTAACTAAACTCCTAATTGTACCTCTTTTATCATTTATAAGTGATGTATCACCACTTTCAACAGAACAACATCCAGGATCTACTGCATCCCATATTTCTAATTGAGTTGCAACATAATTTTCATCACTTGTATCTCCGTTATATCCGTAACCATAAAAACTAATTAAACTAAGCTCTCTAATTTTATCAAAGTTAAGTCCTGTAATAGAACTAAAACTAGAATAATCATAATTAATATCATAACTTCCATCATTTATATTTAGATAATGAAGTAATGGCTCAATACAATAAGCAAGCGTGCCATCAGGTGCGATAAACATACCTGCATTTATCGAATCGTTACTTGTATTAAGTCGCCATTTTACATTACCACTAGCATCTCTAAATGCTCGATATGCAAAACCTTTAGATTCTGCATTTACAACGTTGGTTGCTACTCCAATAGATACTATTGAAATAAGTGCAACAAAAAATTTCTTTAAATATTTCTTTATTTTCATATATATCTTTCCTTCCTTTTCCATGAAAAAAAGACTGTGTATTAAACACAGTCCCAATTTTATCCGCAATTATATCCAAGTGATTCTAAGTAAGTTCTACTATCAATATAGTTTCTGCTTCTCCAATCAACTTTTATAGAATTGCGAGTGCCACATGCACCTTCTCCTGCATATACAAAAAGTGAGTAAACACATCTTTGCCCAGAAGATAAATAAGTACATGCCTTAGGCAATTCAGTTCTATATCCTAAATTAACCCATTTATTAGATTCAGTAATTTGTTCACTTTCTGAGTAAAAATCAATAGTTCCACCTAATATAAGTAATGTACTATAATCATTTACAAAATTATTAAAATCTTCTTCATCAGTATTAGTACTAACTACTGTATTATTAGAAGTAGTATTTGTATTT
>CACYFN010000059.1:2008-9958 GCA_902773675.1 uncultured Erysipelotrichaceae bacterium
GAAGACTTAATTTCTTCCTTTACTGATGATTTATTAGATGATTTAGTTATCTCCTTATTATTATTATCTACTTTCTTTTCTTTCTTCTCATCTTTATTTGTCGCAGAATTATCATCAGTTCTTTTCTCTTCATCTTTACCATCACTGCTATCTTGTTTTTTACTATTATCTTGTTTTACTGAATCACTTACCCTCTTTACAGTACTATTCGTAATATTATTTTTATCTTTCTTATTAGAATTAATATTAATCGTACAAATTCCTGTAATTATTAATACTATTAATAGTATTAAAGCAATTATAATATAATTTTTCTTTAACCTTTTTATCATACTTAATGCTACCTCCATTCAAATTTCAATATTATGTTAACATAATATTTCTACTTTGTCAGCACTTTTTCCATTATTATGGAATTTTTAATTTTCTAAATAAAATATACATAACTCACCATCCTTTTTTCTATATAAATATAAAATTAAAGTACAAAAAAAGAGTTTATTTAACTCTAAAATGGTTACTACTTCAATTTTTATTTATAAACAATTACATTAAATACCAAACCAAACCTAACAATCGCACTATCTTTTATTATTGAAAAAGGTGTTTTACTAATTTTAAAAATATCTCTAACATATGATTCTGACCTTCCACATAATAAGCAATCATTAAGATAAGCAATTTCAACTTCTGACATAATAGAATATAATTTATTAAGCATATAATTAAAATAATTATAATGTTCTTCTGAATCAAAATAATCTACCACACCGTCACCAATTGGATCTATTTTTCTTTTAGTAAATGATTCAATTCTAGGTTTATATGATGGAGTTAATCTAACGTGTAATCCATTTATATACTTATTTCTAGCAATTTTAAAATCTCTAAGTTTTTCAGTTACATTGATAAAAGTAGCAGGTATATTATACGTTTTCATATCCTCCTTTGTTAATATTAAACTATCAACATACTCTGTATCAATTGTTTTTTCTAATTCCATAGTAACCATCCTTCCATAAAATATAATAAAAGAGAGAAAATTTGGGGACAAAATCCTTATTTTTCTCTCTTGCAAATATTAGACACTTCTTTAGAGGCGTTTAAAAGAGGTGTTTCAACAAAAACCTTTTTGACGTTAAATACATACATTATAAAAATATTACTCTTATTTTTTTTCATTCAAGCATCCTCCTAAAGAAAAAAGGGCGAAAAAGTCAGTACATTATTTTAAAATAGAAATTAATACTGCTTCTTCTACCCTAATTACAATAATAATTCAGTTAAAAATAGCAGGGCTATCAATAACTTTTAATTAATTGTTTATTATTCTAATCTTTTTAAAAACTATTGTCAATAGTTTTTTTGCCAAAAATTAACAAAAAGCAAGGAATTATAATTTCTCCTTGCATAATTAATTCATTTTACCATATTATACCACTTGACAAACACAAGTCAAGCGAATTTTGGACTTATTTGGATTTATTTGGACTTATTTGGACTTATTTTGTTTTTGACTATTTTATGTTATTTTTTAAGTAAATATGTTTCTAATTCATCCAAAACTTCTTCTTCACTAAATCCTTTAATTTTATTTTTTAACTCCTCATATTTATCGCTTGCAATATCTTTATTATCTTCACAACCTACAAATACTCCCATAATACTATAATCACCATCATCCGCACTATAAATAATTCCTGCCCCGTATTCATATATATCTTTTTTAGTTAATGGTAATGGTTTATAATTTTCATCTAATTTTACTTCATCATAAAATGAACTATGAAATAAATATAAATCTATCTGAATATTATCCTTAATTACTTTATCTCTACAAATAAATCTATCAGAAACATCAATATTTTTATTTTGTAAACTATCTAATCTATTTTTCTCATGCTTCACATAATCATCAAAACTACTAAAACTATCATCTGTCTTTATCAATTCTTCATATTCTTTTTTATATTCATTAATATGTATTTCCCTTGCTAATTCATATAATTTTTTAAATCTATTAGTCATAATAATAGCCTCTTTTCCCACAAGTTCATGCGTACACATACATTATACAAAAAAATTGGATTAACTACCATACTTATCGAGTAATTAATCCAATAAATTATAATAAATTTTTACTTATACTTTCTAGCATGTAAATTCTAATATAAAAAACTGTATAAATATAATTATACAGCCATCTCAACAATAAAATTAATTTTTTTAAACGAAAAAGAAAGTTTTTTTACTTCAATGCTCTGAGTTGATAACATTAAAGTAATAATAAATCATTTGTAAAAAGTTTCAATCTTTTCAAGTAATCTATGATATTGTTCTTCATTTATAATTTTTTCTTCATAAATTCTTGATAGTATAGATACATTAATTGTTCTATCTAACATATCATCAATTTCTTCTTGAGTGAATTTTTTTTCACTCTCATCAACATCATAATTTTCTTTTTTAGATATTACATGAAAAGACATATATTATATATCACCTCCTTGCAATATAATAATAAACTATTTTTATTAAACAAACATTAAATAAAAAGAAGAATATAATATTATTCTTCTATTTCATTATCCATATTCTCATACTCTGTAGAATACTGTTTATATGCACCATTACAACTCTACTTATAAGCACATAAGATAGTATCACCCAGAGTAAATTCAGATTAATAATAAAACACAGTTATCAACTTCAAACTGTGTTTTATTTAGGAGTCTGATTTAAGTCAAAAAAGAATCAAAATCCTTCACATTAATTGAACTAATTGCAGTATTAGTTATCTTATCCTTATTTCAGGACGATTTAATTGTATAACATTTTATTAATCATTACAACCTTTTTCATTTAATTTTCACAAAAATTAAAAGACAACTTTAATTTAAAATTTCAACTTCAGGAACTACAGCAATTATTTGAAAAACTAATTAATTTCTTAAAAAGAATGTTTCATAGAAAAGATAAAGAAGATGTATATTCAGAAGTTATTAGTGATATGTATGAAAATAAAATTATTAGTGAAAAAACTTTTGATAGAATTACAGGTTGGGACAATGAAAAAGACAAACAAAAAGATGATTTTGAGTTATAATAATAATTAGATTATTATTTATAAATAAAATTTTAGAGAGGATAAATATGGTTACACAAAAAAAGTATCAACATTATGTTTCAAAGTTTTACTTAAGATTTTTTTCTAATGATGATAAGAGTATAGGAACGTACATAAAAAAGCATAATAAATATACTTCTAAAGCACCTTTAGATAGTATTGGTGGTGAAGATTATTTATATGGTAAAGATGGTATTATTGAAGACTGGCTTTCTGATTTAGAAGGAAAATGGAAAAATATAATTGAGAAGATATTACTTACAGAAAAACTAGAATTAACTAAAGATGAATATTTTCTATTATTAACTTTTATATTTTTTAGTGATGCAAGAAGTAAAGCTGTTGCTGAAACTCAAAACGAAATGATAAACTACCTAGCAAATTCTGCAAAAATGATAATGAGTGAAGATGATAATGAATTTGAAGATGATTTAGCAAAATTCAAAATACCCAATTATTATTCATTAATGTCTGGTGAAAATATTATTCCTTGTTTTTTTGATTTAAATATTTGTCTAATAAAGAATAATACATCAAATAAATTTATAACATCGGATTGTCCACTAATAAAATATGATCAATATTTATTAAACAATGGATATAAATTTGGATATGGTTATGCCTCAGTTGGGCTTCAATGTTTTATACCTATTTCTTCAAAAATTTGTATATATCTTTATGATCCTGAAATATATACTAGGATAGAGAAAAATAATATAATATGTTTAAATAAGAATAATGATGTATATAAGTTAAATAGATTATTTGCTTATAATTCTAAAGAGTTACTATTTTTTAATGATTCTGTTTCTGAAATCTATATTAAATCTTTAATAAAAAATAATGGAGGTTTTAGTAAAAAGAAAAATAGCTTATTTAAATCTGATAGTGGTGAATACTTGATACTTACATCCATGGGATATGTTGATAAAAATTTTGAATTATCTTTTCATAAAATTAATAAAAATCACATAAAGAAAAATTTAAATATAATTGGATTGGCACCACCATCAAGAAAATTTGCTAGTATATTAATGGAAAAAATAAATAATAATGAGGAACAAAGTGAAGCACTAAAAAAACTTGAAGGTAAAACGTTTCATATCAAAAAATAAAAAAGATTATTATTTCAATAATCTTTTTATTTTACTTTTCCAGCACACTTAGGGCATCCAGTACCTGCAACTCTATTATTAACTGCTGCTTCCCATTCATAATTGCAATTAGGACAAATCCACCATACCTTCTTAGCAACTCTAGACATGATATCACTAGGAGTTAATGGATAATTTTTCTTATAATTCCATTGTTTGGCTAAGGCTGGATGAATAGTTGCTAAATCATTAAAATTCTTTATTAAACGTTTCCCAGCACAATATGGACAACCTCTTCCTTTATTTCTATTACATATACTTGCTTGCCACTCATGACCTTTAGAACAAATCCACCATATTTTCTTTTCTGAAGAAGGTGTAACCGCATCTGGAAGCACTTCATTTTTTTTATAATTCCATTCTTTGCATAATTCTGGATTAATAGTTAATAAGTCAGTTTCTCCCTTAATTGCATATCTTCCGCTACAATATGGACAATTATTTCCCAAAACTCTATTACAAATTTTGGCTTGCCATTCATGACCTTTATCACATTTCCACCAAACTTTTGAAGCTGAATGAGAAGTATAATCATTGGGTTTATGTTTATTTTTATCATAATTCCATTCTTTACATAAATTAGGATTTGTAGTTAATAAATCAGTTTTGCCTTCAATAGCATATCTTCCACTACAATATGGACAACCATTTCCATTTATTCTATTAGATGGAATTGCTTGCCACTCATGACCTTTAGAACAAATCCACCATACTTTTTTACTAGTTTTACATTGAATTTGCGATGGTAATAATGGAAAATTTTTATCATGATTCCATTCTTTACAAAGCATTGGATAATTACTTTCTAAAGAGTTTTCTTTTTCAGAATATTTCACCATTTCATTTATTTTAGAAGTATCACGGTTTATATTTACATCAGGATCAATTATTCCTAATATTTGTTCTAACAAATCAAATCTAATTCTATTTTCTAATTCTAGTTCAGATGAATCATTCAATATTATCTTTAATGATGATGATTTAAAGATAGGACATCCTTTTTCACGGATACGAACAAGAATTACATCATTTTTCTCACAAATCTCATCTTTGTCTATATCTCTTTTAATATTTTTATGCCAATTTTGTCCATCATACTCAATACCAATTTTTTTCTCGGGAATAAATATATCAAATTCTTTATTTTTTAAAAATTTAGGCTTATAATTTTCTAAAGCATTTGGAAAATACTTTTTTATATAAAAATATACTACTTTTTCAGAAAAAGAAGTATGAAATTCATATGAACATTGTGGGCAACCATTTCCTTTTGCTCGATTATTAATAATTGATTTCCATTCATGACCTTTCGAACAAATCCACCATACTTTTTTATTTGAAAATTGAGATACTTCATCAGGCTTTATTTCATTTCTTTTATAATTCCATTCCTTACATAATTCAGGATTGACAGTCATTAAGTCATTTTCACCTTTAATAGGTTTTCTGCCAGTACAATATGGACACCCATGACCATTATTTCTATGATCAATTCTCATATCATAACTATGACCTTTTGGACAAATCCACCATGCCTTTTTAACACTACCACAGGTAACATTACTTGGATTTAATGTGTTTTTTATAAAATCCCATTCTTTTATTAAATTTTCTTTATCTACGATATATTCTTTTTTAATCATATACATCACCACATTACGTAATACAATTATAATTATACCATAAAACTTAATGCTTTTCTTTTTTCTTTTTTATGTTATACTATTAGTAGATGGATGATTTATATATCATCCAACCATTAATATTATAACACATTATTTTACTGAATCTATTTTTTTCTTAAATTTTCATATTTTAAGATAAATTTTTTATAATCATCTTCAGAAATATTATCTTTTGTGTATTTATTTCCTTTTTTATTCTTTCTTATACCATATAGAAAAAAGTCTTTATATTCTTCTATAAATTTTAAATGCTTGGTTGTTGCTCTTTCTTCAACTAATAGTACAAATTGCACATTGCCCTTAAATTTTAAAAACAAATTATAAAAATTAAAATAATCATTTATATTTTTTATATTTAAAACTTCTTTTGATAAATAATCATATTGTATTTTTAATTCTTCATGTTTTGATCTTGGAACCCTAACTTTACCACCTTTAGTAATGCATAAACCAGTTATTTTTTTATCTTGATGTGGTCCATATATTTTTACTTTGCTCTTTTTAATTCTTAAACCATTTCTTTTTATTATTCCAAATAATGAATTAATAAATTCCTGTTTTATTGGTTTATTAGAACTAAATACAACATCATCAACATAAACAGTCATTTCCATATCATTTTTTGTTGCAAAATCATTAATATATTCAAACATTCTATAATTTGATAAAAAAGCTAAAACTGGGCTAGTTGCTAATCCTTGTCCAATTCCATATTCAGATTTACCAACAACTGGATCATCTAAAGGACAAGTACATAAGGAAGTATATATCCCTGCAATATCATTATCTAGATTTAAATCATATTTAAAAAAATTAAATATTTTTTCGCATGAAATTGATGGATAAAAATTTTGAATATCTATTGCTAAAAGATATTTGTTACTATTATGAGTTTTAACATTAGTTTTATATGATCTTTTTTTTAATGATGAATGTAAGTATGGTATAGGATAATTTACTTCTTTTTTATTTTTTTCAATTAAGGAAAGTGATAATAATTTATTTATTTTTTTTGAAGTTTTCTTTAACCATTTCTCATTTATATTTATTAACATTCTGTATTTGTCTTTTGAATAATCATCTGGCCTAGTATCATAAATATCGCTTGTTTCTTCAATAGATAAGTATTTCATTTTTCTTTCTTCTGGAGTTTCTTTTGTTTTGGATTTATCTGGTTTTTTTAAATAGAAAAAATTATAGTAAGGTAATAAGCCATCACGTACATTTTCTAAATCAAAATCTTTTGGAATATTTAGAAGATTCTTAATACCATTCCTACTATTAAAACAATATAATCTACATTTTTTCAAACATTCTTTGACATTATCCATATTTTACCTCAAAATAAAACATTCTATTATAAAAATAGAATGACCCGTTCGTAAAGATTTTAATAATCAAAGCAACAAGTCTTTTAAGAATTAACTCTGTAAATAGATATTCAATAATAATTAATGAAAACCATTTCAAAGTTTCTTTAATCCAAGACTTCTTTTTATTTTTACGTCTTGAACTCTTTTTTGTTTTAACTTCAAACTCAACATCCAAGTTTGCTTTAAAACTCATCTTCATTCTTATTCCTCCTTCTATATAATATTTCTGGAGGTGCTTATCCATATAACATGATTATTAAATGGAACAGGCCATCCAGCTATACCTATATAGTATATAGATATGTACTTATAGAGGAAGAACTAGTTATACTTGTAAATATGTACATATATCACTGCTTACATATGTATTACAACTATTAACTGGATGCTCCCCAATAAAGGACAGCCTAAACAGGCTAAATAATAACACCTTAAAGGTGAAACAATTTGATAAGCCCTGTTGCTTATGAATATTATAGCATTTTTTCTTAAAATAAACAATCTCTAATATTTGGTATAATTATTAATAGATGGTATTTCTTGTTATTTGAGAGGTGAAGTTATGGATAAAAAATTTAATAAGATTAAGACTATTCTAAAATCAAAATTCT
>CACYFN010000060.1 GCA_902773675.1 uncultured Erysipelotrichaceae bacterium
AGAAATCAAGGCAAGGAATTGAATATCAATTTTCATTCCTATGTGTGCCTTGAAGATGAGCCTTTAGGCGAGGCGGAAAGGAATGATGCTTAGTATGAAAAAACGGATAACAAAGACATTGATACTATGTATAGTAATAATTATTGTTTCTTATGCAGTACATACTTTTGCTTTAATGAGATCAAGTAATAATATAAGTGGATCAGTTGATGCAGCTACATGGAGTGTAACAAGAAATTATAGTCAAAGTGGTGATTCAATTGATATATATAAAGGAGGAATAACAGATAGTTATACATTGACTGTTCAGAGTAATTCTGAAGTTGATGTGTTATATAAAATAGTTATAGATAATTTACCATCTGGTGTAGTTGTAGATATAGATAATACAGGGTATCAAACTCCATCAGCTGGTGGAACTTTAATAATAGAAAATGCGAATACTGTTATTAATTATAATGATGTTTCAAAAACAAAAACACATATACTTACATTTAAAGCAAATAATGATGCAGTACTTGTATTAAATCAAGAAATTGATATAGATGTTGAATTTAGACAGGATGTTTAATAATTAAAATAGAAAAGAAAGTGAGGTATAGATATGAAACTTAAAAGACATAAAATAATACTTATTCTTTTTTTTGTTATGTTCATTTTCTATGCCATTATAAATGGTTCTTATTCTATTTATAGAGAAAGACAAGCTGATCATATTGATTTAAGCATTTTAGATTCAACTTCAATGGTTACTGTAAATTTTAATGCTAATGGAGGAACAATGGATCCTTCAGATATTTCAAGAAGTGTACAATCAGGTACAGCAGTAGGACAATTACCAGAAGTAACAAGAAGTGATTATATTTTTGATGGTTGGTATACTGATACTACATATCAAGTAGAAGTAACTGAGGATACTATAGTAACAGGAACTACTGTTAACTATTATGCTCATTGGTTAAAAATAGTATGTAAAAAAGCTTCAACTTTACATAGTGAAACATGTGATTCTACTGGTTCATGTGCTAGTACAGATGGAGGATATAGTGCTAATGATACAATTTATTATGGTACTATTCCAGGAGTAAATAGTCCAGTAGTTGGTGATGCATATGATTGTGATGTAAATGATGATGACATATGGGATCCTCAAACTGAAAGATTTTATTTTGTAAGGAGTTATGGAACAGCATATCCAACTGAGAATTCAGTATTAGTTCATTATACTAGTTTTGATGAAAATGGACAAATGGATTCTTCAAGTTCTAGACATAGTTATGTATATGGAGATGCAAGTAATTACCTTCCTACATCATCAACATGGGATAATCCAGCACTAATTGAAATGAATGGTAACGTCACTAGATTTATTACTAGAGAAGATTTAACTGAGGCTTGTGGTTCTGTAACAGGAGGAAATAAATTTTCAAGTTGTCGTTTTTATTTAGAAAATAGTAAATATCAATCTAATAGTTTAGGTAAAGAAGGTATTTGGTTATTAGAAGAAGGAAGTAATCATTATAAAATTCAAACAGATCAACTTACTGTATTAACTGCTGAAGTAGGTAGTGAAAATACTGTTAGGCCTACAATTCAAATTCCTTCAAATAGGATTGAAGGTTTTACAGAAAATCAAAAGTATACAATAACTCTTGATTCTCAAGGTGGAACATTAAGTGAATATACTTTTAAAAAGCATAAAGGAGAAACAGTTGGTACCTTACCAGTGCCAACAAAAACAGGCTATATATTTGATGGATGGTATACAGATAATTTAAATTTTACGACTGAAATTACACAGAACACTATTGTAAATGGAACAATAAAAGGATATGCTAAATGGGTATCAACTCAAGAACCATTAGAATATGTTTTTCATATTCCAGGCGAATGTTCATTTACTTCATCAGGAATTACAAATGGAGTAAATGGAGATTGTATTAGTACTATTAATACTACAGGTTCAAATATTGATTATACTGAAAGTTCATTATCTACAAAAAAATATATAGATACACAAATAGGATTATATAATACTGATAATCATGATAAGAATTTTGAAGTAGGATTTACTATAGAAAGTTATGTTCCTGCTGATAATATAGCACGTGCAACAATTGTTCATTCAAAAGCGGAGATAAAAGATAAATGGCCTGGTTTTACGTTTAGACGAAATGATAATACAAATAATTTTATATTGCAATCTAGAAATACTGAAAGTACAAATGCTCAATATATTGCTAATTATGCATCTATACATAGTGTTAAAGTATATAGAACAAATGGTTCAATTTACTATAGTATAAATGGAGGAGAAAAAACCTGGTTAAATGATTTGGATCAATATAATCCAGTATTTGATTTAACAACATGGTTTGGAGGTGCTCCAAAAGATGAATCAGCACTAGTTGCAGAAAGATTTTTTGTTGGTAGATTAAGTAATATGTATATAAAATTATCTTCTGAAGTAACTGTAACTTTTGATCCAAATTATACTGGAGCTTCAACATTTGAACAAGAAGTAAATAAAAGTAAAGCTATTGGAACTTTGCCTACAGAATCTAGACCAGGCTATGTATTGTTAGGATGGTTTAATGATCCAGTTGATGGATTTAAGGCAAATGAAAATACAGTTATTAATGATGATATTACTTTATATGCTCACTGGGGTGAGGCTATTACTATTACTTTACATCCAAATGAAGGACAAGTAGTTCCAAATACTATAACTATTGCTCAAGGAAGTCAAGTTGGAGAATTACCAATACCAGAGAGAACAGGTTATACATTTGATGGATGGTATCAAGATCAATATCTTACAGTTCCAGTAACAGAAGAGACAGTAGTAAATCAAGATACTGATTTTTATGCAAAATGGATAGAAAATATTACTGTATCATTAAATGCAGATGGTGGAATAGTAATTCCTGCTAGTAAATCAATAGCGCCTGGAACTTCAATAGGTGAGTTACCAACACCAATAAAAATAGGACATGCTTTTTTAGGGTGGTATACTGATAATACATATCAAGTAGAAGTAACTCCATCAACAACATTTAATACAACAACAACAATAATAGCTAAATGGCAAGAAATGGCTGCTGTTACGATAAATTTTGATGCAGATGGAGGAGATGTACTTCCAACAAGTAAAAACGTAGCTTATAATGGCCCAATAGGTGAATTACCAACACCTACTAAAGCAGGTAATAATTTTGTTGGATGGTACACTGATAATACATATCAAGTAGAAGTAACTCCATCAACAACATTTAATACAACAACAACAATAATTGCTAAATGGGTAGATGAAAGTTATGTAGCTTGTATTAATACAAATTGTTATACAACACTAGCATCTGCTGTAACAGCAGTTCCTACTACTAGAGAAAAAACGACAATTAAAGTATTACAAGATATATTAGTAACTTCATATATAAGAATTAGTTCTGAAAGAAATGTTTCACTAGATTTGCAAAATTTTACAATTAGTAATTCAGCAAATACTATATTTGAAAATGTAGGAGTCTTAGAGATTAAAAATGGTACTATATCTAATACTGCTGTTGAACCTTATTATGCAATAGTTAATAAAGCTGGTGGAGTAGTAAATATTACAGGTGGAACAATTGATTCAACACAAACTAATGCCATTTCTAACTCAGGAACTTTAAATATAACTGGTGGTAAAATAACATGCTCTGCATCTTTTGCAGCAATAAACAATAATACAAATGCTATTTTGACAATGTCTGCTGGTGAGATAATTGGAACAAATGTAAAGAAAGGACAAGCTATTTATAATAATGGAGGAACTGTTACAATTAGTGGAACAGCGTACTTAAAAAATAAATCTCAAACAGCTAGTGCAAATGGTAGATCATCTCTTCATAATTATTCTGGAACAATTTATATACTTGGTGGTACTATCATAAGTGAAAATAATTCAGCTGTAAAAAATAGTGGAACAATGGTAATTGGTACTGATGATGGTACAATTGATAATACAACACCAATTTTACAGGGATATAATTATGGATTAGAAATAGATAATGGTAAAACAGTAACAATATATGATGGAATATTTAAAGGTAACTCAAATGTTAATAATAAAGCAATTAATGCTGAATCAAGAGTTAATCTTGTAAATACTGTTATTAGACATACTACTGAAACTATTGATAGTATTCCATATGATGTAGCATATCTTGAAAATAACTAAGTAATTATTGTGTATTTAATATCATTGATAAGTTTTGAAATTTATGATATCATCAAACTAGGTGATTAAGATGAAGAAGTTTATAAAATCAATTAATTTTGATAAGAAATTATTATTAATCATACCGGCAATAATTATTATGATTTCATTCTTTATAATTATAAAAAAAAATACTACTAGTTCAAATGTAAAAAATAGTATTTCTAATGATGGATATAAATATAATAATAATAAAAATTTTATAAAAAAACAAAAGGTAGATGGAATAGTTTTTAAAAACATAAAATGTACTTATGATGGTAGTAATTCATTAATTAGTTATACTATGGTAAATGAAACTAAAAAAGATATTTATTTAGATAACTATGATATCATTGTAAAGGATAAGAATAATGAAAAATTAACTAAAATATCTGCTCATGTTACTCAAACTTTTAAATCTAAGGAATCAGTTGAAATGGCTAATCAAGTTGTAGGAGTTGATTTAACTGATGCTTATTCAATGGAATTGAAATTAAATACAGATATGTAATTTTATAAATATTATTAAAAAAACTTGATTTAAAATGGTTCTTTGTCAAGTAGTATTGATGATACAAAAAAATGATAAATGAATTAATATAAGAGGTCGAATTTGAACTGAACCCCAAAAGTTGGACAGTTTATAAATAGTTTCTAATTAGAGGATTGTAACCTGTAATGGTTCTTTGTCAAGTAGTGTTGGTGACACCAAAAACTAATGATAAATGAATTGATATGGGAGGTCAATATTGACCTTCTTTTATTGTACTTTAATAGGATTAAATAATCCCTTAATTAACATTACACGTGCTTTTAAATGACTAAATTTTCTGTAATGTATCACTAAATATATTGTGAGTATATAAATCTTTTGAAAAATTCCAATAATTTTTTCCTCCTTTTTAATGATTAATATAATATCACTTTGTGACAAAAAATGTGTCTAAAAACTTGACATAAATCCAACCTTTAAACTTACAAAATGTTTCTAATCGTTCTTTTTGTTCTGGTAAACTAAAACCCTCACGAGCATGATCTTCGGTTGATACTCTCATGTAGATTCCACATAATTTCTTTTCATTATCCATTATCTTCAACTCCTTTTACAAAAAAGTTCTGTTCAACTTTATGACTGATGTTGGAATTCTGAATATGCGATATTTAAATCAATTGGTAATGCTTTTTTAAATATGTCATTAGATTTTAT
>CACYFN010000061.1 GCA_902773675.1 uncultured Erysipelotrichaceae bacterium
TGAAATGTATGATAGAGATACTATGTTTGAACATATGAAAAGAAAACAGTTAAATGATGCGATTAAAAATACTACTGAAGAGGTAACAAATAAAGTTACAAAAGAAGTGACAAATAAAGTTACAAAAGAAGTAACAAAGGATACTACTAATAGAATAGCTATTAATATGCTCAATGAAAATGCAGATATAGAATTTATTTCAAAAACAACAGGTTTAAGTTTTGAAGAAATAAATAAATTAAAAAAAATTAAATAAATTATAGGGTACTAGTAACTAAAAAAATAATGCTTAATGCATTATTTTTTTATATATAGTATCAATATCCATTTCTATAGTACTATTATAATAAGGAATTAAATGTAAGTGATAATGTTTAACTTCTTGACAATCACCATTATTTTGACAAAGTTGAATACCATCACAATTTAATTTATCAATTAATTTATTTTTTATTTCCTTAGCTATCTTAAAAATATACAAATAAGTATCATCATCCATATCATCCATATCCTTAATATGTTTTTTAGGTACAATTAAAGTATGACCTGGTTTATTAGGATTAACATCTAAAAATGCCATAACTAAATCATCCTCATAAACTATCTTACTTGGTATTTCATGATTTGCTATTTTACAAAAAATACAATCCATATCTATCCCTCCATAAATATTTTACTAAAAAAAATAAAAGAGATAAACCTCTTTAGCGTGAAAATTGCGAATATTTTCAATTATATAATGTAAAATTACTATCTTTTTTATACATATTTTAGTATAATATTTAGTGGAGATGAACTTTATGAACTCATTAAAAATAAAAGATTTATCAGTAAGCATAGATAATAAAGATATACTAAAAAATTTTAATTTAGAAATAAATAGTGGTGAAATTCATGTTATCATGGGACCTAATGGTACCGGTAAAAGTACTTTATCAAAAGTAATTATGGGAGATACTAATTATCAAGTTAAGAATGGAAACATCTATTATAATGATATATTATTAAATGATTTAAAAACTGATGAAAGAGCTAGACTTGGTATATATCTAGGAATGCAATCTCCAATAGAAATAGAAGGAGTAACTAATGCTGATATGCTAAGAACTGCTATAAGTAGTAAAGATAAAGATAATTTTAAACTATTTGAATTTATTAAAGAATTAGAAAAAAATATAGATTTATTGCACATGAATAAAGAAATGATACATAGAAGTGTAAACGTTGGTTTTAGTGGTGGAGAAAAAAAGAAAAATGAAATACTTGGAATGTACATGCTAAAACCTAATATAGTTCTACTTGATGAAATAGATTCAGGACTTGATGTAGATAGTCTAAAACTAATTGGAGAAAGTGTTACTAAATATTATCAAGAATCTAATTGTGGTATTTTATTAATTACTCACTATCAAAGATTACTAGATTATATAAAACCTACTCATGTACATATCATGAAAAATGGTCATATAATTAAATCAGGAGATAATTCTTTAGTAAAATTAATTGAAGATTACGGATATGATAGTACTAATATTATAGAGGAAAATATTTAATATGAATAAAATAATAATAGAAAATGATAAAATAGTTGAATCAGATATTGAATATAAATATACTAAAAAAGAAAATATATTTGATATTAGTAAAATAGAATTTAATATTGATAAAGATAGTAAAATATTATTAAATATAAATATTAAAGAAGAATCTAAATTAATAATTACATTTAATATATTAGATAACATTAATACTGAATTAACAATTATAACTCAAGGAAATAAAAGTAAAATTCAGTATAATTATAATTTATCTAAAAATGCTAGTATTAATATTGAAAAACTAAATATATTAGATAGTATTAGAGAATTAATAACAGCTAACTTAGAAGAAAATAGTAGTATAAATTATATCTTTAAAAGTATCTCTTATAACAAAGAAAACTATGATTATATGATATATCATAATGGTATAAATAGTAATAGTAATATAATTAATAATAGTATTAATGAACAAGGTAGTATTTACTATCAAATATCATCATTTATACCTAAAAATATTACAGGTTGTAGTACTAATCAATATAATAGAATAATAAATAAGATAGATAATATCTGTGAAATAAAACCAAATCTATATATTGATTGCGATGATGTAGAAGCCAATCATTCAGCATTAATAGATACATTTAATAAAAATGAATTATTTTATCTAGAATCAAAAGGAATAAATAAGTTAGATAGTCTAAAACTACTTGAAAAAGGATTCTTACTTAGTAAAATAAATGATAAAGAAATAATAAATATTATAAATAAAAAGTATGGAGGTGAATAAATGAATAGAAATGATTTTCCCATATTAAATAAAAATATAATATATTTTGATAATGGAGCAACCACTCTAAAACCAAGTATATTAAGTGAAACTATATCTGATTACTACAATAACTACAGTGCAAATGCTCATAGAGGTGATTATGATATAAGTTTAAAAGTAGATGAAATGTATGAACATACAAGAGAATTAGTAAAAAATTTTATAAATGCTAAAAGTAGTAAAGAAATAGTTTTTACACATAATACAACTGATTCCCTAAATAAAATAGTATTTGGATTTTTTAGTAACTATTTAAAAGAAAATGATGAAATATTAATTACTAAAGCAGAACATGCATCAAATATCTTACCATGGTTTGAACTATCTGATAAATTAAATTTAAAAGTAAATTATATTCCACTAGATAACTTACAAGTAACACTAGATAATGTAAAAAAGTCAATTACTAAAAATACTAAAGTAATAAGTATTGCCCATATAACTAATGTTGTAGGTGATATTAGACCTATAAAAGAAATAATAGAATATGCTCATCAAAATAATATCATAGTAGTAATAGATGGTGCTCAAAGTGTACCACATATCAAAATAGATGTTCAAGACTTAGATATAGATTTCCTAGCTTTCTCCGCCCATAAAATGTGTGGACCAACTGGAGTAGGAGTATTATATGGAAAAGAACAATATCTAAATAATACATATCCTATCATATTTGGTGGAGGAATGAATTCTAGTTTTGAATTTGATAAAACCAGAATATATAAAGAAATACCTACTATACTAGAAGCTGGAACACCTAATATAGCCGGTGTAATAGGTTTTGGTGCAATTTTAGAATATCTAAATAATATTGGTATAGATAAAATTCATAAATATGAAGTAGAACTTCGTAAATATGCCTTAGAAAAATTAAAACAATTAGATAACATAATAATTTATAATGAAGCATCACAATCTAGTATCATTACATTTAATGTAAAAGGAGTATTTCCCCAAGATGTAGCTATATACTTAAATAAATATAATATCTGTGTAAGAGCAGGTAGTCATTGTGCAAAAATACTAAAAGATGATTTAGGAATAAAAAATACCGTTAGAATTAGCTTATATTTCTATAATACTAAAGAAGAAATAGATAAATTAATTGAAGTATTAAGTAATCCAGATATATTAAAGGAGGCTTTAGTGTGAAACTATATAATACATTAACCAAAAAAGTAGAAGAATTTATACCTAATGAAGAAGGTAAAGTAAAAATGTATACATGTGGTCCTACCGTATATCACTATGCTCATATAGGAAACTTAAGAACATATATATCTGAAGATATCTTAGAAAAATCATTAAAATATTTAGGATATGAAGTCACTAGATGTATGAATATAACTGATGTAGGACATAACGTTGGAGATGGTGACTCCGGAGAAGATAAAATGGTTGTAGCCAGTAAAAGAGAACATAAAAGTGTCTATGATATAGCCAAATATTATACCGAAGTATTCAAACAAGATTGTGAAAAATTAAATATCAGATGGCCTGATATAGTATCACCTGCCACAGATAATATCGATGAATATATAAAAATAATTGAAGACTTATTAAAAAAAGATTATGCTTATATAAGTAATGGTAATGTATATTTTGATACTAGTAAATATGAAAATTATTATGAATTATCAGGAAGAAATAAAGATGATCTATTAGTAGCTGTAAGAGATGATATAGAAGAAGATACATCTAAAAAAAATCCTTTTGATTTTGTATTATGGTTTACTAAATCAAAATTTGAAAACCAAGATATGCAATGGGATTCCCCATGGGGAAGAGGTTACCCTGGTTGGCATATAGAATGTTCTGGTATATCAATTAAATATTTAGGTGAATATCTAGATATCCATTGTGGAGCAGAAGATGCCATATTTCCACATCATACTAATGAAATAGCACAATCAGAAAGCTACTTAGATCATAAATGGTGTAATTACTGGGTACATTTAGGATTCTTAAATGATTTAAATGGTAAAATGAGTAAGAGTAAAGGAGAATTCTTAACAGTATCACTCTTAGAACAAAAAGGCTATAATCCATTAGTATATAGATATCTATGCTTAAAATCATATTATCATAATACTTTAACATTTAGTTATGAAATATTAGATGGAGCTAAAAATGAATATAATAAATTAAAAAATAAAATCAAAAATATTCAAGAAAATAATGAAGATATAGATAAAACAAAATTTGAAGAATATAATAATTTATTTAAAGAAGCACTATCTAATGATCTAAATACCTCATCAGCCATAACAATTCTTTATGATGTAATAAAAGCTGATATAAATAACAATACTAAATTAAAATTAATAAAGAACTTTGATGAAGTATTATCTCTAGACTTATTAAAAAATGATAAAAAAAGAATAGATAATGACTTGGAAAAATATATATTAGATAAAATAGAAGAAAGAAATCAAGCTAAAAAAGATAAAAACTATGTATTAGCAGATCAAATAAGAGAAGAATTACTAAATAAAAATATTATCATTAAAGATACTAGAGAAGGTACTATATACGAAATAAAATAAATAAGTGTAATTTATATTAAAATATGCAAAAAATTGCATATTTTTTCATTTTTTTCACGAAAAAAAAAGGAAATCGGAAAGTTTTGTCGAATAATATATATAGAGGGTAGTAATTACCCTCCATGCATGCAATAGTTATAATAATTATTATAAAAGAATTAAAAACATCGAAAGGAGTAAACATGGAAGACAAAAACGACAAAACAGAAAAAAAATATATACCTCTTTATTTTGATGCTTTATTTTATAAAGTATTTGGTGAGGAAGATAAATTAGATTCATTAATATATCTAATAGAACAAACATTAGAAGTAAAAATTAAAGATATAAAATTATTAAGTGGTAAAGTACTAGGTGATAATTATAAAACAAAAAGATCATATTTAGATTTATTAGTATCATTAAATAATGATACTAAACTAAATATAGAAATAAATACTAAT
>CACYFN010000062.1 GCA_902773675.1 uncultured Erysipelotrichaceae bacterium
TGATACCCTTTTAACATAACCTTCCTTAGTAACAACAACAATAACATCTTCACGAGCAATCATATCAGTAGTATCAATCTTAATTTCAGTAATTTCTTCCTTAATTTCTGTTAATCTACTAGTACCATATTCATCTTTAATAGCTTTAAGCTCATCCTTCATAAACTTATTCAATTTTTTAGGATCGTCTAAAATAGCAGATAAACCTTTAATAATTTTAGCTAATGAAGCCATCCTTTGTTCTAATTCTGTAATATCAGTATTAGTTAAACGATATAGTTGCAATGTAACAATAGCATCAGCTTGTAAATTAGAAAAGCCATATTCTTTAACTAAATTATTGATTGCATCAGCTTTATTTTTACTAGCCCTAATAGTTTTAATAACTTGATCTAAAATAGATATAGCTTTAATTAAACCTTCAACAATATGCATTTGTTCCTTAGCATGATCTAAATCAAATTGAGTTTTACGTGTAACGACTTCCCTTTTATGTTCAACATAAGCCTTTAATATAGGAACAATACCTAAAGTCATAGGGCGATTATGAACAATAGAAACCATATTAAAATTATAAGATATTTGTAAATCAGTATTTTTAAGTAAATAATTTAAAATCAAATCCTTATTAACACCACTTTTAATATCAATAACAATTCTAACAGGATCTTCCCTATCAGATTCATCTCTAACTTCTAATATACCATCAATCTTCTTATCAAGTCTAATCTCATCAATTTTTTTAACCAATAAACCTTTATTAACATCATAAGGAATTTCTGAAACAATAATTTGATCAATCTTTTTATTACTTTCAAATCTAACTTTAGATTTAACTATAATTTTGCCTCTACCAGTTTCATATGCTTCACGGATTCCATTTAATCCCATAGCAATACCACCAGTAGGAAAATCAGGACCCTTAACAATTTCCATAACCTCATCTAAACTAGCCTTAGGATTATCAATTAACATAATAGTAGCATCAATAATTTCCCCTAAATTATGAGGAGGAATATTAGTAGCATAACCTGCACTAATACCTGTAGTACCATTTACAAGTAAATTAGGATACAAACAGTATCTTTATCTAAATCCTTAAGCATTTCATTAGCTATTTTAGCAAGTCTAGCTTCTGTATAACGATAAGCAGCTGGACTATCACCATCCATCGAACCATTATTACCATGCATATCTATGAAAGATGCATTTTGTTTCCACCATTGACTCATTCTAACCATAGCTTCATATATAGATGAATCTCCATGAGGATGGTATTTACCCATTACTTCTCCAACGGTTTCACCACTCTTTTTATATGCATGATCATGAGTATTTTTACTTTTATACATGGCATATAAAATTCTTCTTTGAACAGGTTTTAGACCATCTCTAACATCAGGAATAGCACGATCTTGAATAATAGTTTTGGCGTATCTTCCAAATCTTTCTCCCATAATGTCTTCTAGTGAATAATCATAAATACGTTTTAATACATCTTCCATAAGTCACCTTCTTAAAAAAATTTTCTGATCATTTTAATCTTCTCTTTATCTTCTATCATATATGTTTTAAGCGTTAATAAAACTAACTTTTCAAAATATAAATTAAAATATTTATAAAAATCTTTATCTTTCTTTTTATTCTCTTTGATTGCATCTACTAATATATTATTATGAATTTTATTAATAGGGTCAACTATCACACAACTACCAGTATATCCCTGATGAGAAAAAGCATACTTAGAGTATTCAAGCGGAGTTGATGATTTCTTTATCCCTAAAGGATGCTTAATATATATACCAGCAATCCCTTTATTAGGATGATTATAATTAAATCTCTTTTTCGATAAATCTAATAGATTATCATAAGAAATAAGTTCACAATTAATAATTTTATCAATAAACCTATCCATATTAGAACTATTAATAAAAATACCCGCACTACCAATTAAACCCATAATTCTTGCTTTAGGATCATGTGGTTTTAAATCATCGTATCCATTACCACGAACATCATCTAAAGTATTAATATTAATACCATATTCTTTATAAAAGTTAATAATTAAATCTTCATACCTAATACCAGTAATATCTTCAAGCAACTTACTTATTGCCATAAAACCAATATCCGTATAATTATTAACTGATTTATCAGAATTAATAGAATTTACATTATAAAGAATATCAACAGCCTCGTTATAACAATTAGCTTCATCAATTCTTTTACTTGTCCTAATTAAACCACTCATAACAAGTAAATCATAGATAGTATAATCTAAATACTTAAAATTAGAATCAATATCACATACCTTATCATCTAAATTAATTAATCCATTATCAATATATTTTAATACTAATATCAAAGTAAATAACTTAGTAATACTAGCTATATCATATTCCGTATCATACCATATTCTAGATCCACCATCAGCATTTAAATTAATACCACCAACAACTATATTAGAACTAATACCATTAATAACATTAGCGTGCAAAAAATCATAGCCAATCTCTTCTAATTCATCTAATATAGAATCATAAATATCATCTATATCCTTATTCTTATTATTAGAAGCAAAACTCTTTAGTTCCTTAATAGTATCATAACTTAATATAGAACCACTATTTATTAAAGCAGTAATCTTATCTACTTTCATAAATACCTCCCTAATTATATACTAAAAACTCTTTATTGTCAAAGATTTTTTAGGTTTAATTAAGGATTTATTCATAAGCTTTTAAAAATTCAAATAAATTACTAGCTACCTTACTAGGTAGTATTTTCTCTAACTCATCAATACTTAATTCCTTTAACTTAGTAATAGTTTTATATTTCTTTAATAACTCTTTTTTTCTTTTTTCACCAATACCATCAATATTATCTAAAATACTAGATAAAGCTCCCTTACTTCTAATCTGTTTATGATAACTAATAGTAAAATTATGAACCTCATCTTGCATTCTTTCTAAATAATAAAATAAATTACTTCTTTTATCAACACTAATCTCCGTAATAGGATTAAAAGCAAGTAATTTATTAGTACTATGCCTGTCATCCTTACCTAAACCTATTACCATTATATTCATATTTAAACTAGATAATACACTTCTAGCAACATTAATCTGACCAATACCACCATCAACAATAATTAAATCAGGTCTTTCTAAATTATCCTTTAAAACCCTAAAATATCTACGATATATTACCTCTCTCATCGTACCATAATCATCATTCTTATCAATACTGATCTTAAACTTACGATAATTATTCTTACTAGGTTTACCATCAATAAAAACAACCATACCAGATACATTATATGTACCAAATAAATGAGCATTATCAAAAATCTCAATTCTATCTAGCTTATCAACTCCAAGTATTTCTTTAAGTTCATCATTAGCTTTAATAGTTTTTTCTTCATCTCTTTTAATTAAGTCAAACTCTTCATCTAAAGCAATTTTTGCATTCTCACATGCCATATTTATAATTTTTAGTTTCTCACCCTTAACAGCAGTCTTAACTCTAATATCTAAATAACTAGCTATTAACTCTAAATCTAAATTAGATGGCACTAATATTTCTCTAGGTTTAATAATACCTTTATTATAAAATTCGCAAATATAACGAGTAAGTTCATTAATCTCATCTTCAATAATAGGTACTATCTTCTTATGTCTTTCAATAATTTTAGAATTTCTAATAAAGAATACTTGAATACTTATATATCCTCTATCTACATAATAACCAAATATATCTCTATCAACATTATCACTAAGTTCAACTTTTTGTCTAGTTAATACATAACTAATACTATCTAACATATCTTTAAGTTCTTTAGCTTTCTCGAAGTGCAACAAACTACTCTCTTTATCCATTTCTTCCTTAATCTTATTAGTAACAATACTATCATCACCCTTTAAAAAACGAATAATCTCATCCTTCATATTATCAATTAAATCCTTATCAACATTATTAGTACAATAACCTAAACATTGACCAATATGATAATATAAACATGGTTTCTTATTATAAGTAGTACACTTTCTTAAAGGATAAATTCTATTTAATAAATTAACAACATTTCTAGCCGCAGTAACATTAGGATAAGGACCATATAAATGCTTATGATCCCTTTTTCGATTAATATTACGTACCACATTTAATCTAGGAACCAATTCATCAGTAAGTTCAATATAAGGATAACTCTTATCATCCCTAAGTAAAATATTATACTTAGGATCATACTTCTTAATTAAATTAATCTCTAATATCAAAGATTCTAACTCACTACCAACAACAATATATTCAAAATCAACAATCTCACTAACTAATTTAGCAGTCTTACCAGTATGTTTACCCCTAAAATAACTATTAACCCTATTCTTTAAATTCTTAGCCTTCCCAACATAAATAATAATATTATCTTTATTCTTCATCAAATAACATCCCGGCTTATTAGGAAGCAACATCAACTTATCATGCACAACATCACCCACTTTTTTAACACATTTAGTATATCAAAAACCAAGAAAAAAGTTAATACTAAGTACTAACTTTATCATTTTTATGACTTTTTATTTTAATTTATATGGATCTAATGCTGTACCTGTACCCGAATCTATTTCAACAGAAGCTTTCAGATACACGACGGGGCGGACACCATAGTCGGTATACGCCGTGTAATTGCTCAAGTTGCCATAGGCAAAAGAACCGTTTGAGTTGTAGCTGCCTCTCACATTAAGCACAAACTTCGATTCGCCAGCAATAGAAGACAAAAACCATGTGTTATCTGTACTAGATTGTCCCTCTAAAGCATTACTTTTATATACCCATCCTTTACTGGCATATTGCCCACTACAACCAAATGGATCTGTATAGCATGTGTTATCTACCCCATTTCCATATACCATGTATTCATCAGACGGATACATTAATCCTACAATACCTGTCCATGCTAATTTTGTTGTATCTGAGTTACATGCTCCACATACTTTATTTCCTCTTTCTTCTCCATAGATTTCTTCTGCTGTTCCATATCGCGCTGACGCATTCCCATCCCTTGACACTGCTCCTAAATAATATTTTGCATTACCTATTATATTACGTGCAGATGCTTTTAATCCATATGCAGCTGCATCTTCACTTCGATTATAATAATCTCCATTTAAGAATGTTTTTAAATCTGATATTGTCCAATCGTTTTTTGAACTTACATACTCTGTGCCATTATATGCTCTAGCAGTTGCTAAATCATTACCTCTTACTAGTTTCATTCTTTGTTCAACATTTCCTGTTCCATCATCTACATCAAATACTCCTAAGATTCTCCATACTTCACATGTACTTGCTGACTGATTATCCATATCATCACAATTAAAGTATACATAGTTATTTGGATTATCTCCTATATACCTATAAGAAGTCTGAGCAGGTGTTTGGGCTGTTTGAGAATGATTAAATACAAACATATCCCCTTTGGTTGTTTCATTATATTCAGTATTTACTGGATTAGTTGCGTTATCTAATAGATATTGTGCCCCTGGAACTGGTCTTTCTTCTAGTATATTTACTGTATTACCTGTATTCCATGCTGTTGCATATTTATTATATTGAACAGTCTCAATAGTAAGTGTTAATGTGTAAGTAGCATTGTCATAATCATCGCCACTAGAGTTACATGTTGTAGTTGTTACACCATTATTAGTTGTTGCTGTACATGTATCATCTAATTTAGTTTTTGGATTAAATGTTACTGATTCTAAAAATGATGTTGTTGATTCTGTTGGAGCTAATTTATAATTATAATAGTAATAATTACCTACTTTAGTCCAATCTGATGTATTTGCTAGATTTAGAACTGCTACTCTTTCATCTGTTTCTAATTCTGATGCTGATTCATGATCTGATTTAGTACCATCTGCATGAATCCATCCATTTAATGATCCACTATTATGTGTAGTCCAAGATTCTGTTACTAAGACTCTTACTGCTTGATCTACTTGGGTAGCCAATTTTCTGGTGATACAAAACTTTCAGTATAAGTAGTTCCATATTCTTTAGTTGTAAATGTATTTTCAACATCTGTACTATTTGCAAAATATGCTATAGTAAGCCCTACTATACCTATTATAGCTATTAATAGTAATGCTATTACTGACTTTTTATTATTCATATCTTTTTCCCTCCTATTTTAAATAATAAAAACTATTAGATAGATTATTATTTTTCTATCTATTAAAATTATACAAAAAAATTGATATTTAGTAAATACCAATTTTAATATTTTATTTATTATTACACTTTTTTAACACTATCTAATATTTTATTATAATCATTATTATTTATTATTTCTTTAATAAATAATAATGATAAATGATTATTATATTTTATTTGAATATATCTTTTTTTAACTATTATTTTTTTTATATCTTTATTTAAATATTCATGAGTATTATTATCTATATTAACTATTATTTTATCTTTTTTAATATCTACTTTATATTTACCAAATATATTATTTTTTCTTATATTAATTATACAATATATTTCATTAAATAATATAATTAATACTAACATAATAAATAAATATAAAAAATAATAAATAAAAGATTCAAATGGGTTAGTAAGTATTATATAAAATATATAATAAAAATATAATAGAGAACCAAATATCAAAAATATTAGATTAGTAATAAATCTTTTATGCTTTAAATACTTTTTAAAATCATTCTTAGTAAATTCATATTCTATCACTTTAACATCCCCTTTAAAAACTTTCCTGTATAGCTACTACTTACTTTAGCTACCTCTTCTGGTGTACCAGTAGTTACAATTTCTCCACCATTAACTCCACCTTCAGGTCCTAAATCTATTATATAATCACACACCTTAATAACGTCTAAATTATGTTCAATAATAAGTACAGTATCACCATTATCTACTATTCTATTTAATATCATTAGTAACTTTTTAATATCATGAGTATGTAATCCAGTAGTTGGTTCATCAAGTATAAATAATGATTTACCAGTAGGTTTCTTTTGTAATTCTTTAGCTAGTTTTACTCTACCAGCTTCTCCACCAGATAATGTTGGAGCACTCTGTCCTAATTTAATATATGATAGTCCTACATCCATTAAAACTTGTAATTTATTTTTAATTTTAGGTTGATTATCAAAAAATTCATATGCTTCTTCTACCCTCATTTCAAGTACATCATATATACTTTTATCTTTAAATTTAATTTGTAAAGTTTCTGAATTATAACGTGTACCACCACATACTTCACAAGGTACATAAACATCTGGTAAGAAATGCATTTCTATCTTTTTAACTCCATCACCCCAACAAGCTTCACATCTTCCACCTTTAACATTAAAAGAAAATCTACTCTTATCATATCCACGCATTTTAGCTTCTTTAGTTTCCGTAAATAAATCTCTAATATCATCAAATACCCCAGTATAAGTAGCTGGATTTGATCTTGGAGTTCTACCTATTGGAGTCTGTGAAATATCAACTACTTTATCAATATTTTCTAATCCTATTATTTTTTTATATTTACCAGGTTTATCCTTAGATTTATATATTTCATTATGTACTGCTTTAAATAATATTTCATTTACTAAAGTAGATTTACCAGAACCACTTACTCCAGTTACACATACCATTTTACCTAATGGTATTTTAACATTAATATTTTTTAAATTGTTTTCAGAAGCTCCTTTTATTTCTAAAAATTTACCATTACCTTTTCTTCTTTTTAAAGGTACATCTATTTTTTCTATTCCTTTTAAATATCTTCCTGTTAAACTATTAGGATTATCCATAACTTCTTGTGGTGTACCTTTGGCTACAACTTCTCCACCATGTAAACCAGCAAGTGGTCCAATATCTACTAAATAGTCACTAGCAAGCATTGTATCAGTATCATGTTCAACTACTACTAAGGTATTACCTAAATCACGCATTTCTAAAAGTGATTTAATTAATCTGTTATTATCTCTTTGATGTAAACCAATACTAGGTTCATCTAATACATATAAAACTCCTGTTAATCTAGAACCTATTTGAGTAGCTAATCTAATTCTTTGTGCTTCTCCACCTGATAAAGTACCCGCACTTCTAGCTAAAGTTAAATATTCAAGTCCAACATTAATTAGAAATGTTAATCTATCATTTATTTCTTTAATAATTAATCTTGCTATTTCACTTTGCTCTTCATTTAATTTTAAACTTTTAAAGAAATTATGCATATCACGAATACTAAGAAGTGTTAATTCATAAATATTCATACCACCAACTTTAACCGATAAAACAGAATCATTAAGTCTCGCTCCATGACAAGAAGAACACTCTAACTCAGTCATAAAACCTTCTATCCATTCTCTTCTCCATCCGCTTTTAGTTTCCATATAAAGACGCTCTAAATTATTAATAACGCCTTCATAATAATCTGTTTTATGTCTCGTATTACCATTATTAGATATGTAATCAAATTCTAACATATCAGGACTACCATATAAAATAATATCAAGTTCCTTCTTAGTTAAATCTTTAATCTTTTTACTTAAATCTATCTTATAATATTTAGCTACTGCCATTATCTCTGTATAATAACTATTTGCTTCTAAATTAATAGGGACAATACCACCTTCTAAAATAGACTTATTTTTATCAGGAATAATTAAATCAACATCAACTTTTAATTTCATACCAAGTCCATTACAATCAGGACATGCTCCGTATGGTGCATTAAAAGAAAACATTCTAGGTTCTAATTCTGGAAGTGAAAAATCACAATCAGGACATGCATACTTTTCACTCATAACTATATTATTACCACCAACAACATCAATAACAACTTTACCCTTAGATTCCTTAGAAGCAAGTTCAATAGATTCATATAATCTACTTCTAATACCATCTTTAATAATTAATCTATCAATTACAATTAGAATATTATGTTTCTTATTTTTATCTAAATTAATATCAGTAGATAAATCATGTTCTTCTTCATCAATAATAACCCTTACATAACCATTTTTCTTTAATTTATCAAGTAAGTCCTTATGAGTACCTTTTTCTCCATATACAACAGGACTAAGTATTCTAATCTTAGTACTTTCTTCTAATTTTAATACTTGATTAGTCATCTCTTCTATACTTTGACTACTAATAGGTTTATTATGAACTGGACAATATGGTATACCAATTCTAGCATATAATAGTCTTAAGTAATCATATATTTCAGTAACAGTACCAACAGTACTTCGAGGATTTTTATTAGTTGTTTTTTGATCAATTGAAATACTAGGACTTAATCCTTCAATCGAATCAACATCTGGTTTTTCAGTACCACCTAAAAATTGTCTTGCATAAGCACTTAAACTTTCTACATATCTTCTTTGTCCTTCCGCATATATAGTATCAAAAGCTAAACTACTTTTACCACTTCCACTTACACCAGTCATTACAATTAATTTATTTTTAGGCAATTCTAAATCTATATTTTTTAAATTATTTTCTCTTGCACCCTTTATAATTATCTTATCCATATATTCCTCCAACCTCATATATTATATCATAATTTAATTATTTATACAGAAAAAAAGCAAAAAATTATTTTTTGCTTCTTACTTTATTTTTTATTGATAATATTGGTGTATCATCATCAATAACTTCCATATTTCTATTAAACACATTAGAATAATCTACATAACTTTCTATTAACATTTTTTGGTAATAATCTGGATGTTCTAAATAATAATTATATAATTCTTCTGATAAATCATCTGAATAATGTACACAATCACACATTCTAAAAAATAAATCTTTATTTTCTATTAGGGCTTTGTGTAACATAAGTTCCATCACTGTACATGGAAATAGTCCAATAAGTAAATCATAATCTTTTATATCAGTTTCTAAAGTAAATTTCTCTTTACATAATTTTAAATTTTTATATTTGCTCTTTTTTACAGATAGACTTGGATCCATTACAGTTATAGAACCACATCCAATATCAATTTGTCTTTTAGCTATCCTTTCTGCTATTCTTGGTAAATTTCCTCCACCAACTTCTAAAATATTACATCCTAAATTATGAACTTGTTCCAATTTATTTATAAATCTATCATAATGATTAACACTATCAGGAATCATACCTAAACGATCATATATAGAATAAAAATTAGATGGTATCATTTTGTCAAGATTATTTAAATAAATATTAGAATAAGCTAATGCATATACCTTTGACATTACATCATTTGATTCCGGACTAAATAAATATCCAATTAATTTAATACGCTTCATTTATATTTTTCCCTTCTTTATGACAAATATTTTATATAAAAAAAATAAAATAGTTAAATTACTATTTCATCTTTAAATTTAACTTCTTTTCTACATCTTTAAAAGATATTATTTTTTTATTTTTATTCATTCCTTTATATGATATTAATGGAGTTATAATATAGTCATTACTTAAACTATCACAAATAATCTTATAATCTTTTAAATTATAATATTCATATTCCAAATCATGATAATATTTTTTATCCATAAATTCTAGTTTATCATCTTTTTTTACTATTTTTCTAACACAATAATAAATATTCTTACCATCAAATAAAATAAAAATATTTCTTAATTTATATAAAACTTTATTATAAATAATTTTTGTATTATTTTCTTTTTCCTTATCTATAATATATCTATCACCATCATATAATAAATCACTATTATTGTCTATATAATTCATACATTCTGTTATTACATCAGCAGGAATTTCTAATTTAATTAATTCACCTTTAACAAAATCTTTTAAATACTTATATTCACAAGTATTAAAATCTACATAATTATAAACTTCACTATTTCTTATAATATATCTAACTATTTCTGAACAATTAAGTTTTTTTAATTGCTTTTTATTTAATTTACTATAATATTTATCAATATTAATAAACATTTTACTTTCATCTAAACAAAAAATAGCTGATTTTATTGTATCATCATCATATTGTAAATTAAGTAATTCTTTTATAATTTCTCTATTAGTTAAATATCTTTTATCACTTTCAAATATTCTATATAATAATTCTTCCATATTTACACCTTCTTGAGTAAATTATAATACTATATAATATGTTATTTGTCAATGCGTACTTTTTCATGGATAGTGTTTCTAAAGTGGGGAGATTTATAAAACTAATCATTGAAAACAAATAAAAATGGTTAAAACCTAAAAAATGCTTTATAATTGAATTGTGAATA
>CACYFN010000063.1 GCA_902773675.1 uncultured Erysipelotrichaceae bacterium
TTTTCCGTTTTCTTTATATTTAATAATTAATCTATTAACTTGTCGTTCTGTTATACCTAATTTTAAAGCAGCACGCTTTTTATTACCATTATGATCAACAAGTTCTTTAATAACATCATATTTATTTTGTTCATTCATTCTTAATTCAACCTTTCTCATAAGTCACCTCAAGTGACATATTATATATTATTTTAGGACATTTTCAAAAGTTAATACTTAAGACATTATCATAAATTAATCATAAAATAAATAAAATATTAAAAATTGGTATTTACTAAATATCAATTTTTTTATATAATTAAATTGTATAAAATAGGAGGAAAGATATGAATAATAAAAAAATAGTAATAGCTTTACTATTAATAGCTATAATAGGTATAGTAGGTCTAACTATAGCTTATTTTGCAAATTCAACTGATGTTGAAAATACATTTATAACTAAAGAATATGGAACTACTTATACAGAAAGTTTTGTATCACCAGAAAATTGGCTACCAGGAGATACGACAGAAAAAACATTAGTAGCCACAAATACAGGAGAAGTAGACCAAGCTGTAAGAGTACTAGTTACTGAATCTTGGACTACAAATAATAATGGTACACTTAATGGATGGATACATTCAGATGGTACTAAATCAACTCATACTACACAAAGTGAGTTAGAAACAGATGAAAGAGTAGCAATTCTAAATCTAGCTAATGCAGAAGATTGGACTAAAGTAGGTAATTATTACTATTATAATTATAAACTTGCTCCAACAGAATCAACAACATCATTTTTAGAATCAGTAACATTTAATTCTAAAACTAAATTAGATGATACTTGTACAGAAATAGTTAATAATGGTACAAGAACAATAACATGTAATTCAAGTGGAGATGATTATGACAATGCTACATATACATTAACACTTACAATAGAAACAGTACAATATAATAAGTATGCAACAGCATGGAGTACAGGTAATACAGTAAATATACTAGAAGAAAGACCAGTACCAGCAAGTCAATATTTAGCTGAAAATGCAACCAATGCAGCAAATACAGCCTATAGTTCTGAAACAAAAGGAAAAATGTTTGTATTTACCCATGGAGAAGCACCAAATCAAGTAACAGAAACACGTTATATAGGAGATGATCCAAATAACTATGTATACTTTAACTGTGATGATATGACTAATCAAACATCAAGCACATGTGAAGTATGGAGAATACTAGGAGTATTTGATGTAGATGATGGAACAGGAAATGTAGAACAAAGAATGAAATTAGTAAGAGGTAGTTCATTTGCAACTACAATGATGTGGGATGATAATACGGATGGTGCATATAAAAATGATTGGACTGATACCAATGCAAGCTTAAAAAATTTCCTAAATGGAGATTATTATAATCGAAGTGGAAATGCAACAACTTATGGATTAAAATCATCAGCTAAAAGTATAATAGATAATGCAGTATATTACTTGGGTGCAAGTAGTTCATATGGCACAGCTGAACAAGTATATGCATGGGAGAGAGGAAATACACCATGTGGTGCATGTAATTCAGATACAGCAAAGTTATCTTGGACAGGAAGTGTCGGATTAATGTATCCAAGTGATGAATACATGGTATATGGAAATGGTGTAAATGCAACTTGTTATTCAAATACAAATGGATGTAATAATCCAACTATTGCATCAACAGGATGGGTATATAATAGTAATGTTTTAGAAGGACAATCTAGCCCATATCATACTTGGTTTTTGTCGCCTTATTCCAGTAGTGCGGGTATTGCGTTCTTTGCGGATAGCAGCGGCGGCTTGAACAGCAACCTCGTCTACGGCAGCGCTTATGGCGTCCGCCCAGTCGTATATTTGAATGCAAGTGTTGAAATTGATTCAGGTACAGGGACTGAACAAGATCCATATAAATTAAAATAAATAATTAAGGCTAATAATTTAATAATTATTAGTCTTTTTTTGTATATTTTTATGATTTATTTCACATAATTATGATAGAGGTTATAAGGAGGGATAGTTAATTAAAAAATTTTTATTCTATTTTATTTTATGTGGATTTATTTTTTTATTTATTTATTCTGTATATGGGTTAAATAAACAGAATAAGGATTTAGATAAGAAGATTAAGTTAAATAATTATTATTCTAGTATAAGTCGTGATAGTTATAGATATATTAATATTATTGATGAATATAGGGAATTATTTAATAATGATGATATTGAAGGTATTATTAATATTGATAGTTTGAATATATCTAGTTTAATAGTTAAGGGTAATGATAATGAATATTATTTAAATCATTTAGAGAATAAAGATAGTAGTATATATGGATCTTTAAACTAATTTAGATAGTAAGATAAAGTTAATATATGGTCATACTTCTAATAGTGATGAAACACCTTTTAATAAATTAGATAGATATTTTGATTATGATTTTTATAAGGATAATAAAAAAATTCAAATAACTGATGAAAATAATACTTATAATTATGAAATATTTAGTATAGCTAAAATAGATAAAAATGAATATAGGCATTTAATAGTTAATTTTAATAATAATGATGATTTATTAAATCAATATAAATGGTATAAAGATATATCTATATTTAAAAGTAATATTAGCTTAAATGATAGTGATAATATATTAATTTTACAAACATGTGATAAGAATAGTAATGAGTTTATATTAGTTATAGCAAGAAAGGTGAGTGATTAAATGACTAATAAGATTATTAAACTATTAAATATTTTTATTGTTGTTGGTATTTTGAGTATTAATTTATTAACTCCTATAAATGTATTAGCTGAAAATAAAGGAGATATTAAAGATAGTGAGATAAGTGTTGGAGATTATGAAAATGATGGAGATATATTAGTTACTAAAACTATAGAGAAAACTGATAAGGATAATGAATATAAAGTTACTTTTGATATTAAAGGTAAACAGGTTAATAGTGAAGTAGAAAATAAAAAGAATAGTTATACTGTGTTTGTACTTGATGCATCTTTAAGTATGATGGGTACAAAATGGAATAAAGCTAAGGAAGCTGCTATTAATTTTAGTAATTCTTTAGTTAGTGATTCTACTAAGAATTATTTAGCTTTAGTAACTTTTAATAATACTGGATATAAGTTGAGAGATTTTAAAAATGAAATATTTAAAAATAATGATTTTGGTAATATAAGTAGAGGTACTAATTATAATGAAGGATTAAGTAAAGCTTATAGTTATTTAGAAGATCTTTCTGATGATGATATTATTAAAAATATAGTTTTTATTAGTGATGGAGAACCTAATAGTAATAATTATAGTGATATTTTAAATACTATTAAAAGTAATAATATTAATATATATAGTTTAGCTTATGAATTAGATAGTAATAGTACTGCTTATAATAATTTACTTAATATTTCTACTAATAATAAAGTATATGAAGTAAGTAGTGATGATATTGATGAGAAATTACTTACTATAGCTAATGAAATAATTAAAAGTAATGCAGGTCATGATGCAGTTATTACTGATTATATAGGTGATAATTTTGATTTTGTTAGTGGAGATGTTATTGTTAATGGTAAAAAAGTAGATATTAATGTTGGAGATATTACTGAAGAAAATAAAAGTTATTCTTTTATTATTAAGTTAGATGATGATTTGGATACTGGATGGTATCCTACTAATAATGGTTTTAATTTAAGTTATAAGGATAGTAATAATGTAGATAGAAGTTTAGGTACTAATAATTCTGCATCTGTATATTGGATTAGTGATAAAGTAAATTTAACTATTAATTATTATAATGATAATAATATGTTTAAAACTGTTACTAAGATTTTAAAGAAAAATACTTATATTGATAATGATTATTTAGATATTGAATTAAATAAAGATAATGGTTATAAGTTAGATAGTGTTAGTAATGTTAATTTTAATATAAATGAAGATACCACTATTGATATTAAATATAGTAAGATTGATGATTTAAAATATAAGGTTAATTATTATAAAGATGATAAATTATTTAATACAATAGATTATAATAATATTATATATGGAAGTATTCCTACTTATGATGATATTGATGTAGTTGGTTATAGTGTGTGTTTAGTTAATAATAATACTAATCCTATAGTAGATAATAATACTGTTATAGATGTTTATTACTGTAAGAATAATTATAATTATAAGGTTAATTATTATTATGATGATATATTAGATAGTTCTATTAATTATAATGCTTTATATAATGATACTATTGATAAATATAGTGATAAATTAAAAGATGGATATATTATTGATCATGTTGATAATATACCGTTAAATATATCTAATATTGAAGATAATAATATAATTAATGTATATTATAAATTAAAAAATGTTAAGTATGTAGTTAATTATTTAGATAGTAATAATAATAGAATAAATGAATCTAAGGAAGTTATGGGTAAATATCATGATTATGTTATAGAAGAATATAAAGATATTAAAAATTATAATTTAATTAGTGATTCTAATATAGATTTTATATTAGATGATAATACAACTGATATAAATTTCTATTATGAATTAAAGAAAGGTAATGTAGTAGTTAAATATATTGATTGTGATAATAATTATATTAGTGATGATACTATTATTAGTGGTAATTATGGGGATAATTATAGTATATCTATTAAAGAAATTGATGGATATAATTATATAGATGATATTAATTATATTGAAGGGGTAATTGATAATGATAATTTAGTTATTACTTTAAAATATAAAAAAGAAACTATTAAGGATGTTATGGCTCCTTTAACTGGTATTAGTAATAAATATAGTTATTTATTTATAACTTCTATTATTGGTATTATAGTTTTGATTGGTTTAAAATTGTTTTATAGGTTAAAAAAATAATATCTGACCAATACGAAATTAATTTTTGACTAATTTGAAGTTTTGTCTTGACTAATTTGAAATTTGTTATATTTAATTTTTTATAAGCACTTAATATATATTGATAAATTGAGTGCTTTTTTCTTTTATAATTGGTTGCAATTAATTAGTATTTAATATATAATATTTATGAGGTGAAACTATGGATAATGATGAAAAAAAGATAAACGTAAAAAATGTAAACGAAGTTGTTAGTTTATCTAAAATTATTTTAAAAATTTTTCTAATTTTATCAATTGTTGTTGGTACTTATGTTGTTTTAATGTTACTTAAAGAGTTGCATGTTTTTTCATTTTTACTTACTATGTTATCAGTTTTAACACCATTTTTTATTGGATTGGTAGTAGCTTGGTTTTTTAATCCTTTGGTTAATAAACTACAAAGAAGAGGTATGAAAAGAATATTAGGAGTTATTATCGTTTATTTAATAATTTTAGCTTTTATTGGCTTAGTTATTTCTTTGATTATTCCTCTTATATATGATCAGATAAGTGATATTAGCGAAACTATTCCTTCAATTATTAAAAATGTTGAAAATATTGCATCAGAAGCAATTGATAAATTTAATAAGATTGATAGTATTGATACTAATTTAATTAAGGAAAAGTTATTTAGTACTATTGGTAATTTTGGTGAGGGATTATATTCTTCTTTACCTAATATAGTTGTTGATTTTATTAAAGCATTTGTTTCGGGAATTGGAACTTTCTTTTTAGGACTTTTAATTGGATTTTTCTTACTTTTAGGTTTTAGAGATGTAACTGATACACTAATTATGTTTGTGCCTAGTAAGTTTCATGGAACAGCTAAAGATTTACTTGGTAAAATTAATAAAACTTTAAGAGGATATGTTAATGGTGCTTTATTTGATGCTAGTATTATATTAGTAGCCTGTGCGATATGTTTTAGTATTTTTGGACTTAAATCAGCACTCTTATTTGCTTTATTTTGTGCGATTATGAATGTTATCCCTTATGCTGGACCTTATATAGGAGCTGTACCTGCTTTATTAGTTGGTTTTTCTCAAAGTACATCTATTGGATTTGCGGTTATGATTTCAATAATTATTATTCAAACTATTGAAGGAAATATTTTATCTCCTATTGTTATGAGTAAAACTACTAATGTAAAACCTGTGGCTATTATTATTGGTTTACTTATATTTGGCCATTTTTTTGGAATACTTGGTATGATACTTTCTACTCCTATTATTGGTGTTGGAAAGGTAATATTTCATTTCTTTGATGATAAATATCATTTCTTTAGTGAGGTAAAACATGAAACTATTAAAGAGAAAGATTAAAATAATTATTTTATCTGGTAAAGCTCGTAGTGGTAAAGATGAAGTTGCTGATATTATTTTAAATTATTATAAAGATAAGAAGATTAAAAAGTTATCTTATGCATACTATTTAAAACAATATGTTAAAGATATAAGTAATTGGGATGGTAGTGAAGAGACTAAACCTAGAGAATTACTTCAATTTATAGGAATTGATTTACTTAAAAATAAGATAGATAATAAATTATTAATTAGAAGAATGCTTGAAGATATTCTAGTATTTTCTTATTTTTATGATATAATAGTTATCACTGATGCCCGTCTTATAGATGAAGTTGAAGATATTAAAGGTAAATACTTAGATTCTATTAGTATTAGAGTTAATAGAAATCTTGATAATAATTTAACTAGTGAAGAAAAGAAACATATTACTGAAACTAATTTAGATAATTATGATTTTGATTATGTAATTGATAATAATGCTGATTATGATAATTTAGTTAATAAAGTAAATAATATTTTGGAGGAAATAAAATGAGTAAGATAGTAGCTATTGATGGACCTGCTGGTAGTGGTAAAGGTACTGTTGCGGAAATTCTTTCTAAGAAATGTAATTTAGTTAATATTGATACGGGAGCGACATATAGATGTGTTGCTCTAGCTATGTTAAGAAATAATTTGACTTTAGATGATAGAGATAAAATTATTGAATTATCTAAAAATATTGATATTAAGTTTGGACTTAATAATGAAGTTTATTTAAATGGTGAAGATGTTACTAAAGAAATTAGAAGTAAGGAAGTAACACAGATTGTTTCTCAAGTATCTAGCATTGTTGAAGTTAGAAAAAATATGGTTGAACTTCAAAGAAATTTAGCTAAAGATTATGATGCTGTTATGGAAGGAAGAGATATAACTACTGTAGTACTACCTAATGCTAATTATAAATTTTATCTTGATGCATCATTAGAAGCTAGAGTAAATAGAAGAGTTAAACAAAATAAAGAAAAAAATATTGATATGAGTTATGATGAAATATATGAAAATATTAAGGCAAGAGATTATAATGATATGCATAAAGAAGTAGGATCTTTGATGAGAACTGATGATCAAATATATATTGATTCTACTAATATGACTATTGATGAAGTAGTTGATAAGATGGTAAATATTATTGTGAGTAAATAAAAATTGGAAGTGACTAACTATAATAAGTCAAGTCATTTTCTTCAAAAATTTTAAAAAGATTTTTGTTCCACGCCAAAAAGATTTTAAAAATTTCAATTTTTA
>CACYFN010000064.1 GCA_902773675.1 uncultured Erysipelotrichaceae bacterium
ACTAAAAAATGATTTTGCTGAAATAGTAGATATATTATCTACAAATATGTTAGTTCATGCTATGTATCAAGAGGCATTGAAATATGAAATAACTGAAGACTTGGAGTTTAAAATTTTTATTGATGAAAATGTTAAAGATTATACAATGGCTTATGATTTTGCAACTAATTACTCATATTTTTCAAAAACAAATACTGGCATAATTACTTTAGATAGAAAAAACTATGATAAATCTATAGAAATGTGCATGATTCTTTTAAAGAAAGTAAAAGCATCATATGATAAATTAAATGAAGTAGAAAAGTTTATAATTAAATCTTTAGAGTTTGATAATCCACCTGAAACTGATGAAGAGTTAATGGATAGATTAATGACATATAAAAATGGTTATTATTTATCAAAGAAAAGTGCATAATGAAGAGTTAATGGATAGATTAATGACATATAAAAATGGTTATTATTTATCAAAGAAAAGTGCATACATAAAAATGGCATTACAATTAAACATTAAAAATGTTATAAAAAGAGAGAGAACAGATATAATTAAACAAGCTATGGCAGATGCATGTATTGTTACAATTTCTGATAATAAATACTAATCGGAAATTAGTAATATTGCGATTATTTAAGTTGATATTAAAATTAATTATTTTTATAGTATAATAGAATTGTAGGAGGTAACTAATGGCAAAGTTTGAAAAGGAAGTAGAAGCTAACTTTGATGAGTTATTAGAAAAAATTGAACAAGGTATATTGAAAGGGAATATATCTGCTAGTTTAGAAGATTCAAGTGATTTTAAAATAGGAAAAGCTAGATGTAGTGTTAGAGTTTTTGAAAGATATAGTGCTATTGGTAGTAATCGTGTTAGTTTAAATGTAACATTATTTCAAGTTGATGATTCAAAAATACACTTATCTGCAATCACATCTGGTGGAAGCCAAGCCATATTATGGAAAATAAATACTTTAGGCGAAAATGCATTTTTAGATAAACTTAAATCAATAATAAACTGAGAAAAATAATTAATCGCAATATTAAGATATTACGATAAATGAAGGAGAATGAAAAATTCTCTTTTTTCTATGGTATAATTATAAATGTTAAGATTAGTTGACAAAGTTCCTATAAAACAATTGAACTAAGAAAATCAAAGCAATTATCCCAAGAAGAAGTAGCTGAAAAATTAAATGTTACAAGACAAACTATTTCAAAATGGGAAACAGATCAAAGTTCTCCAGAATTTGATAAAATAATTCCATTGTGCGAACTATTTGAAATATCAACTGAAGAATTAATTACAGGAAGAAAGGAAAAGACAGAAGAACAAAAAGAAATTATACTTGATACTAAGGAAAATAAGAAAAAAAGAACTATTGGATTAATTAGTAGTATATTTTTATACTTTTTAGGGGTAGTTTGGATTATGATTAGTATTCCAGTATTAAATATGAATCCAGTTGTAGGTAGTGCAATATTTATTTTAATTTGTGGTATAGCAACCTGTGTATTGATTTATTCAAGAATAATGTTTAAAAAAGAGAAAACAGAAGCAGAAAAGAAAAAAGATAAACGCTACAAACAAATTGAAGATATAGCAAGTTTAATTACAGTAATAATTTATTTAGCAATTAGTTTTATTACTATGGCTTGGCATATAACATGGTTTATTTGGTTAATATATGCTTTAGTGATGGAAATAGTAAAATTAATCCTTTCTTTGAGAGGTGATAACAATGAATAATAAAACTCTTAAAATTATACTTATTATCTTTTTAAGTATATTAGTAATTGGATTATCTGTATTCTTTGTGAATATTCTAACAAATAAAAACTTTAGATTTGGACACTTTAGTTTTGGACATAAAGTAAGTAATGAATTAGTATTTAATCAAGAATATGAAACTGTTTTTGATACTATTAAGATTGATTCTAAATCAAGCGATATAGAAGTAAAAGAAGGAAATGAATCAAAAGTAAAAGCTGTTATTTACGGAGATAAAGACGAAACAAATGTAGAGGTTGTAAATAATAAATTAAACATAAAATCAAACGAAAAGGGATGTATAGGTTTTTGTTTTAATATGACAATTGCTAAAATAGAGGTTTATCTTCCAAGTAGTTATTCTGGAAATATCAATATTGAAAATAATTATGGAGATGTAAATATTGGAAATTTTGATAATTTGATTTTATATGCTACTTTAGATGCTGGTGATATAAAAGTTGATTCTTTAAAAACTGGTAAGATTAAAAATTCTTATGGAGATATTAAAATATCAGGATATTCAAAAGAGTTAAACATAGATCAAGATTGTGGAGATGTTGAAGTTTCTGAAGTAGATAGAATTAAACTTGAAAATAATTATGGAGATATTAATATAGGAAAAGTAAATGAATATTTACAAATAAAAGAAGATTGTGGAGATGTTGAAATAGCTTCTTTAAACTTAAAAGAAAATTCAAGTATTCATAATAGTTATGGAGATATTAAAATAGGCTCAACAAATGAAATATACATAAATGCAAAAACAAGTTTGGGAGATACTAAAGTTAATAATAACTATCAAAAATCAGATGTTACTTTGACTATCGATAATAGTTGTGGAGATATTAGAGTTAATAATTAATATTTAAACAGGTCATTATGATCTGTTTTTTGTTACTATCGTGGTATAATATTATATATGCAACCAAATTTCTACAAAAAACAACCTAAAATTGGTAGTTTGCTACCAGTAGAAAATTATAAAATGTACTTGTAAAGGAGGAAATGTATGAATAATAATTTTTCAGAAAATTTAAAAAAAATTAGAAAAGACAATAATCTTTCACAAGAACAATTGGCAGAAGAACTTGGAGTATCAAGACAAGCTATTTCAAAATGGGAGTCAGCTGTAGCATATCCCGAAATGGATAAAATAATTGCTTTATGCGATAAATTTAATCTTAATATAGATGATTTGTTACATAAAGATATTAGGGAAGTAAAAGGAGAAGAAGAATCCAAAAAGAATTTAAATAAATATATTGATGATTTTTTGAAATTCATTACAGACACAATTAACTTATTTAGTAATATGAACTTTAAAAGTAAAATTAAATGTTTATTTGAACAAACAATAATTATATGTGTACTTTTAACTTTAGCATTAATTATTTATGGTGTAGGTAATCATATTGTATCTAGTTTATTAGGATTCTTACCAATGGAAGTATATAGAATAATAGGTTCAATGTTAGAATGTATATACTTAGTATTTATAATTATAGTAGCCATAATCATTTGGGTTCATATATTTAAAACTAGGTATTTAGACTATTATGATAAATTAAAAAGAGATGTAATGGATAATAAAGATAATATATACAATCAGAAAGAAGAAAAATCAGAAGAAATAATACAAGACACTAATCATGAAAATAAAATTTTATTTAAAAAAAATGAAAATAAAATAATTATTAGAGATCCAAAACATAGTGAGTATAGATTTATTAATGGCTTATCTAAATTAGTGGTTGGAGTTATTAAATTCTTTGCTTTGTGTTTTTCATTATTATTGTGTGCAATTTTAATAGGCTTGTTCTGCTTATTCGCTATGTCATTTTTAATTACTAAAACAGGAATTTTCTTTATTGGAGTATTAGGTGCTATAATCTCGTCTGGAATAGTTGATATTGTATTAATTTTAATCATTTTTAATTTTGTTTTTAATAGAAAAAATGATAAAAAGAAAATGATTTGGAGTTTTATAGTATCATTGATAGTTTTTGGAATTAGTTGTGGTATAATATTTGTTGGTTCACTAAAATTTGATATTATTGAAGACAATAAGGATATGTTGATTACTAAAACAGAGGAATTTGATATGAATAAAGATTTGTTTTTTAATCCATATCAAAGCGATGTTATTGATTATGTGGAATCCGATATTAGTAATGTGAAAATTGAATATAAAATAAATAAGTATTGTGAATTAGAAAGCACAGATTATTATAAAAATGGTGTTCATGTTTGGGGTTATTGTCCAAATCCAACTAAATTAATAAGAGAATTTATATCAAGTATTAATGATAATAAAATTATTACTATAGATGATGAAATTAAAGAAATTACTGTTTATGCATCAAAAGAAAACATTGAAATAATGAAAAGCAATATTAAAAAATTTGAAGAAAAACAAAAACAGTATGAAAATAGTTTAAATGAATATGAAAAAGAAATTTCACATTATCAAGAACAACTAGATAAAGATAGTAATAAGTTTGAAGAGTATGAAAATAAAATTTATGAATTAGAAGAAAAAATTAGAATTTTAGAAAGCCAATATGATAATGAATAATATTTTGTAAAAAAGAAAGAGAAATCTTTCTTTTTTATATATAAGTAACTTAGTTGTAACTTTAGTTTGATATATTTTTTTTAGAATTTGTTTGTTGCAACCAAGTTTATACTTAAAACAACCTAAAATTGGTAGATTGCTACCAATAGCATTGATAAGATTATTATGAAAATATTATTAGAATATTTAGTTAGGAGTAGAGTTGAGATGTTTTTTAAAGTTATTTATTATGTGTTATTTATCATAACATTTGCTTATGGAATTTATTTTGTTATTACAGGAGTTATAGGATTAATTAAAAAAAGAAAAAATAATGAAATAAAAAGTGATATAGAAAATTATTTTGCAATTTTAATAGCAGCAAGAAATGAAGAGGGTACGATAGGTAATCTGTTAGATAGTTTAAATGAATTAAATTATTCTAAAGAGAAATATAGGGTTTATGTAATTCCTAATAATTGTACGGATCAAACAGAAAAAATATCTTTAGAGCATAAAGCTAATATTATAAATTGTAATGTTAAAACTAAAAATAAGGCAGATGTTTTAAGATTTGCTTTCAATCACTTACAAGATAAAAAAGAAATTGATGCTTATATAATTTTTGATGCTGACAATGTTGTTGATAAGAACTTTTTAATTTATATGAATAAATCATTAAACTCTGGATATAGAGTTGCAGAAGGATTTAGAGATGCTAAAAATCCGTATGATAATTGGATTAGTGGTAGTTATACTATTTTCTATTTATACCAAAATGTATTTTTTAATCATGCTAGAAAAAATATGAATTTATCTGCATCTATAAATGGAACTGGTTTTATGATAAAAAAAGAATTAATTGATACAGAGGGATTTAATACAAAAACATTAACTGAAGATGTGGAATTTACTGGAATATGTGCATTAAAAAAAGAAAAAATAGATTTTGTAGAAGATGCAATCACTTATGATGAATATCCTATTAATTTTAAATCATCATGGAAACAAAGGAAAAGATGGACTGCTGGTATTTTAAATTGTATGAAACTATATTCTTTTAAGTTATTTATAGATTACTTGAAAACAGACAATTATTCATCATTAGACATGGCACTTGTTTATTTAGCACCAATTATGCAGATACTAAATTTTGTAAATATGATATTATTAATTTTATTTAAGTATGTAGGTATTGAATTAAATGATATATTTTCTTATTACTATGCTTCAGGATTTATATGTTTTATTATTTCATATTTAATTGGAATAATAACTGAATTATTTGTTTTGAAGTACAAAGGAAAAAGTATAAAATCATTAATTAGTGGAATAGTTTTATTTTCTTTCTTTATTTTTACATGGATACCAATAAATATTATATGTTTAATTAAGAAGCAAACTAATTGGGAAGAGATAAAACATAATCGTAATGTTACAATTAATGAAATTAAAAATTAATTTTTTTCTATTTTGTAACTTGGTTGTAACTTTGAATATAATATAATTATTTTGTAAGAAGGAGGAATTGTTAGTTATGGAAATTTTAAAAGTAGATAATCTAACTAAAATTTATGGTAAAGATTCAACTAAAGTTGTAGCATTAGATCATGTATCTTTTTCAGTTGAAAAAGGCGAATTTGTAGCTATTGTTGGTGCATCAGGATCTGGTAAATCAACACTACTACACTTGATTGGAGGTGTTGATCGACCAACTTCTGGCAAAGTTTTTATTGATGGTAAAGATATATTTAATTTCAATGATGATAAACTTGCTATATTTAGAAGAAGACAAGTCGGTTTGATTTATCAATTCTATAATTTAATACCTATATTAAATGTAGAAGAAAATATAACTCTACCACTTTCACTAGATAATCGTGAAGTTGATAAAGAAAGATTAAATGATTTATTAAGATTATTAGGATTACAAAACAGAAAGAATCATCTTCCAAATGAATTATCAGGAGGACAACAACAAAGAACAAGTATTGGTAGAGCTTTAATTACTAATCCTACGATTATACTAGCAGATGAACCAACTGGTAACCTAGATTCTAAATCAAGTGATGAAATAGTTGCATTGCTAAAAAAATCTAATAAGGAATTGAATCAAACTATTATTATGATTACTCACAATATGGAAATTGCAAAAGTGGCTGATAGGATAATAAAAATTGAAGATGGAAAAATTGTTGAGGAGGTATAATTATGAACTTACTTAACAAATTAACAATTAAAAATCTTAAATTAAACAAAAAAAGAACTGTCGTTACTATTATTGGTATTATGCTATCAGTAGCTTTAATTACTGCTGTAGCATCTATGTATGCTAGTGGGATTAAATCTTTGATTGATTATGAAACAAAATTAAAAGGAAACTTTCATACAGTTTTTTATAATGTTCCTGTTAGTGATATGGATAAATTTGAAAATAATAGGAATATTGAAACATTAAATATTACTAAAGGAATTGGTTATGCTAAAGTTGATTCTAAAAATGAAGATAAACCTTATGCTTATATAAAAGGATTTACTAAGGAATCACTTAATAATTTATCAATAAGATTAGTTAGTGGAAGACTACCTGAAAATGATAATGAAATAGTTATACCTACTCATTTAAAAACAAATGGTAGATTAAATTTAAAAGTAAATGATACTATTACATTAGAAGTTGGTAAAAGAATAGATTCTACTGGATATGAATTAGATCAAAATAATCCATATCAAAAATCTGATTCTGATGGTAGTGGTGAATCTTTAATTGAAACAAAAAATAAAACATATAAAATAGTTGGTATTATTGAAAGACCAGCTACAAATATTGAGAATTATACTGCACCTGGATATACATTTATTACATATATGGATAATAATAAAATATCTGGTAATGTTGATGTATATGCAAGATTCACAAAAGATGGTACTAAAAGCTGGTATGAAACAATAGCCAATATTTTAGGTGTTGATCCAGTATTATTTAAAAAAGTTTATAATCAAGAATCTGGATATTCCGATAAAGATATAGAAAAATTGTCAGAGCAAATGGAAAATGCTTACTTAATTGATGTAAATAAATATCTTATTGATTTAGAAACAAATCCTATTTCAAGTAGTAGTATAAGTGGATTAGGTATTGTTGTAAGTATTGTTATTGGAATTATTGTATTTACTTCTGTATTTTGTATTAAAAATAGTTTTGATATTTCAATTACTGAAAAAATAAAACAATATGGTATGTTAAGAAGTGTTGGAGCGACTAAAAAGCAAATTAAAAGAAATGTTTTTTATGAAGCTACTATACTTGGTTTAATTGGTATTCCTTTAGGAATCCTACTAGGATATTTAGCATCATATATATTAATAATTATTAGTAATTACTATTTAAGTGATATGATACAAGCTGGTTTTAAATTAGAATTTGCATTTTCTATAATAGCTGTTTTAATTGCTATTATACTTGGTATAGTAACTATTTACTTCTCTGCATTTAGAAGTGCAAAACGAGCTTCTAAAGTATCGCCAATAGATTCTATTAGAAATAGTGCTAACATAAAAATTAATCCTAAAAAAATTAAATCGCCAAAAATTATTAAAAGTATATTTGGTATGGGTGGCGAAATTTCATTTAAAAACTTAAAAAGAAATAAGAAAAAATATAGAACTACAGTAATATCAATAGTTGTTTCAGTATTTGTATTTATTGCTCTATCTGGCTTTATGGGATTAGCATTTCAAGAAGTTGAAAATGAAATAAAAGTATCTGATTTCAATATATCGTTAAGTGCAAATATTACAAATGAAAATTCATATAATAAGTTCATTGAAACTGTTAAATTAGATAATATAGAAGATTATACTTTGTTAAGAAGTAGCGAACTATTCTTTATTGGTACTCATTATAGTAATGAATATTTAGATCTTTTAAATATTAAACAAAGAGAACAAGATGAAGAATATATTACTGTTTTTGCTATTGGCGAAGAACAATATAAAAAATATATTAAATCATTAGGATTAAATTATGACGATATAAAAGATAAAGCTATTCTTTTGGATAAAGAATATGTAGTTCGTTATGATGATAACAATAAAAAAGTTACAAAATATATAGATATATATGATTTTCAAAAAGGAGATATAGTTGATTCAACAATAACTTCAACCAATAAAAAAGTAAATATCGAAATTGGTGTGGTTACAGAAAAAATGCCTTTTGGATTAAAAAATAGAACGGCTAGATATATTATAGTTAGTGATGAAATGTTTGATAATATAGCT
>CACYFN010000065.1 GCA_902773675.1 uncultured Erysipelotrichaceae bacterium
TACAGAATATAATGCTGATACAAAAGGAAACATGTTTACATTTAGTCATACAGTAAATGGAAATACAGTAAATGAAACAAGATATATAGGAGATGCTCCAAAGAACTATGTAAAATTCAATTGTGATAATGATGGAACAAACTGTGAAATATGGAGAATACTAGGAGTATTTGATGTAGAGGATGGTCAAGGCCATACAGAACAAAGAATGAAACTAGTAAGAGGAAGTGGATTTGCAACTGCAATGCCTTGGTATAATGGTGCATATAAAAACGATTGGACAGATGCTAATGCAAGTTTAAAGAATTTCTTAAATGGAGATTATTATAATAGAACAGGAGATGCAGCAACTTATGGCCTAAAAGTATCAGCTCAAGGAATGATAGATGATGCAGTATTTTATTTAGGAGCAAGTAATTCAATAGGTACAGCAGAAGAAGTATATGCATGGGAAAGAGGAACTACTACATGTGGAGCATGTAACTCAGATGCAACTAAGTTGACATGGACAGGAAAAGTTGCTATAATGTATCCAAGTGATGAATACATGGTATATGGAAATGGAGTAAATGCAACTTGTTATGGAAGTACAGGTGGATGTAGTGGAACAAATGCAACTACAGGTTGGGTATACAATAGTAATATTTTAGAAGGTGGTTCATCAGTTAGCATTACATGGTTATTGTCGCCTGATTCTCTTAATACGCATTTTGCGTGCTATGCGTATAGAGACGGCAGTCTCAGCAACGGCGGCTACGTGTTCGCTACCTATGGCGTGCGCCCCGTCGTATATCTAAAATCTAATATCAAAATCGCTGGAGGTACAGGAGAGGTAGGAAGTGAATACACTCTTGAAGCTATGTAAAAAGCAGTCGAAGGCGTCGTGTGCAGGTAACGGTATCTGCCACGACAAGCGATAGATTTAGATAGAGAATAAAATAAGATTCAAACATAAATAATGTTAGAATATATGGTTTCTCGTAGGTTGTATCTACGAGAAACCGGAATTTCATGTATTTATACATGTTTAATTATTTCAATTAACTATATTTTTGTAGTTTGATTGATAGATGGGTTCTCTAAAAAAATTATTCCAGTAATCACGATTAATCCCTTCTAAATTTATAGATAGATTAATTATAGAGAACCTGCTAATTGTGTTCAACAACTACTTTGTAGTTTGTTGATATATATTTGATTTTCAAATACATAAACCTCTAATTATATTTTCTTTTCTATAAATTAATTAATGTTTATATTTGAAAATCTATAATAGGAAGAGCCTATATAGGTTATTGTCGCCTAATTCTGGTAATACGAATAATGCGTTCAATGCGAATAGCGACGGCAATCTCAACAACAACAACGTGAACAATACCAATGGCGTGCGCCCACTCGATAATTTTCAGGTATTTGTGGCCAAGGCTACAATTAGAGTTTGTATCGACAAGACTCTTCCTTGCATCCTATATAAGATTTGATTTAATCAATAAGAATATATATTAAAAGACGTATGTATTTGATGTCTTATGTAGAGAGCTAAAGTTAGTACACGTACGGGGATATGATACGTCATTCCCCTAGCGGCGTGTAATTTTATTTAATTAATGATTAAGGATAAAAGGGAATATGAAAAAAGTAGTAAGAATAAGAAAAGTTGGTAAATTTTATCAAGCTTATGAAGATGATGCTTATGTAATACATGCTATTATGGGTTATAATGTTTCTAATGGTAAGATTGGTTTTCCTATTACTTCTATAGGTAAAGTACAAAATAAATTAGAAGAATGTAAGATTAGTTATCAAATAATGGATAGAGAATCAATTACTGATAGTAATGATTTTAAGAGTAATAATAAATATGATAAGTACTATAAAGAAGGTATTAAATCTATGGATCAGAAAAGAAGTAATGATGAATTACTTGAAAAGATAAAGAATTTACCTGATGATAAGGCTAATAGAATTATTAATTTTATTAATGAGGTAATTGATGAATGATAGATTTAATATAGCTATTAAGGTAAAAAAATATATTTTTATGATTGATGAATTAATTATTAATTATCCTAAGAAAGATTATGTTTTAAAAGATAGATTAAAAAGTAGTTGTTATAATTTACTTGAATATATTTATAGAGCTAATTATAGTAAAGATAAATATTCTTATCAAATGGATATATTAACTAATATTAGTATGATTGATTTTTATTTAGAGGAAAGTTATCATAAAAAGATTATTAGTGAAAGAAAATTATTAAATTATACTAATAAATTAGAAGAAATAACTAAAATGGTATATGGTTGGATAGATGAAGATAAAGTTAAATGATATTATTAATATTTATGAAAATGAAGTAAAAAAAAATACTAAGAATAAAAGAAAAATATATCAATTTGAAAAGTATAAGATGATTAATATTATGAATATATATAATATACTTTCTAATGATATTATAAGACCTATTAAATATAATATTTTTTTAGTTAAATATCCTAAATATAGAGTAGTTATGAGTTTAAATATTCATGATAAAATTATTAATCATTATGTAGCTAGATATATATTAATTAATAAATTAGATAAATATTTAGATGATAGAAATATAGCTACTAGAAAATATTTAGGTAGAGACTATGGTATTAATAAAGTAAAAGAATATATAGAATACTTTAAAAAATATAATAAATTTTATATATTAAAAATAGATATTAGTAAATATTTTTATAGTATAGATCATGAAATACTTAAAAATATGTTAAAGAATGATTTAGATAATACTGAATATAAAGTAATATCTAATATTATAGATAGTACTAATTATGATTATATTAATAATACAATTGATAAATTAAAATATAAGGAATTAAATAGTACTAGTACTAGAATTAAGGAAATAAATGAAATACCTCATTATAATATAGGTAAAGGATTACCAATTGGAAATATGACTAGTCAATTTTTAGCTATATACTACCTATATAAATTAGATCATAAAATAGTACATGATTATAAATTAAAATACTATTTAAGATATATGGATGATTTTATAATTATTCATAATGATTATAATTATTTAATTAATATTAAAAATAATATTATTAATGAATTAAATAATTATAATTTAAAAATAAATACTAAAAAAACAATGATTACTGATAATATAAATGGATTTACATTTCTAGGATATAGATTTAGAAGTATAAATAATAAAACTATTATTAATGTTAGTAATTCAACTAGAATAAGAATAAAAAAAAGAATTAAAGAAGTTAAATATTTATATAAGCATAATAAAATAAAACTACAAACTACTTTTAGTAGTATTAATACATATTTATATGGATTTAAATATGGTTCAAGACTAAGAATAAGAAGAATAATAAATAATTATTTTTTTAGCTAATACTTGCAAACATCTTGTTATTATGATAAAAACAAGATATAAATTTATAAAAAAATTATATAGAGAGTATATAATTATATTTAGAAAAAATAATTATAATTATATTTATAATCATGAATTTCTATCTTTATTTAAAGATAAAATTAATATAATTAATAAATTAAATAAATATCATATTAATTATATTATTATAGATAATATGAAGATTGTAGATATAATTATGTTTATGGATAATAAATATAATAGTTATAAAAATAAATATATAATATATAAGATATTAGAAGATATTAATTATTTCAATTAACTATTATGTAGTTTAATTGATAGATGGGTTCTCTAAAAAAATTATTCCAGTAATCACAATTAATCCCTTCTAAATTTTTAGATAGATTAATTATAGAGAACCTGCTAATTGTGGTAATGATAAAAATATAAGTTAGTTACTTATATTTTTTTTGCTTATTCCTATGATACTTCCTACAATTGATGTAAATATTAATATTCCATAGAATAATAATTGATTTATTTTAAATTTATTTAGTCCTAATAAGTTAAATAAAAATAATAATATACAGATTAATATTCCTAATTTTAATCCTTCTAGCCATCCTTTTTTGGTACTATTAATGCCCATAAATATACCGCTTATTAATACTGATATAATTGGTATTAACATTTTAAATACAGAAGTTACTTTATCATTTAAGATGTTAAAATAACTTAGTATGGTTATTATAAATGAAAATACAAATAATACTGATATTACTATTCCTAAGGAAAAGATTATATTTTTTAAATATTTCAAATTATCACCTAATTAATAATATTAAATGTATAAAAAAATATTACTTTATACAAAATATAGTGGTGATTATATGTATTTATCTATTATTATTAGGACTATATTTATGTATTTTTTTATTATATTAGTATATAGAATTATGGGTAAAAAGGAAGTTGGACAATTAAGTATTGTAGATTTAATTGTATCTATATTAATAGCTGAATTAGTAGCTGTAGCTATAGAAGGTAAGAGTAATATTATGATTGCAGTTATTCCTATTGGTATATTAGTAATTGTCCAAATACTTATGAGTTATATATCTTTAAAAAGTATTAAATTTAGATATTTGATTGATGGAAAACCTACTATTATTATTAAAAATGGTAAGTTAAATTTTACAGAGATGTCTAAGATAAGATATTCATTATGATTCAGATTATCCTATGCCTATAATATTAGATGGAGTAGTTGATTATCAAGTTTTAAAAGAGATTGATAAGGATTATAAATGGTTAAATAATTTATTAAAAGAAAAAGGATTATTTTTAAATGATGTTTTTTATGCTTTTTATGCAGGTAATAAATTATTTATAATAGAAAAAAGGGATTTAATATGAGTGTCAAAAAGTGTAAAAATTATAAATTTAGTTAATTAGAAACATTTGTTCTATTTACAAGAATATATAAAAATTATATAATAATTGGGAATAAGTGTAAAAATGTGGTAAAAAGTGGGTGATATCATGTTCATGGGAGAATTTCATCATTCTATCGATTCCAAAGGTAGAATTATTATTCCTTCTAAGTTAAGAGAAGTACTTATGGATGATTTTATTATCACTAGAGGACTTGATGGATGTTTATTTATTTATCCTAAATGTGAATGGGATAATGTTATAAATAAATATAAAGAATTACCTAATACTATTGAGAAAAGACAATTTATGAGAATCTTTTTATCAGGAGCTAGTACTTGTGAATTTGATAAACAGGGAAGAATTAATGTTCCTAATCCACTTGTTTTGTATGCTAAATTAGAGAAGGATTGTATTATTATTGGTGTTGATGATCATTTAGAATTATGGAGTAAGGAAATATGGGAAAACTTTATTAGTTCTAATGAAGAAGCAATGTCTAGTATATGTGATAAGTTATTTTCTAATGATTAAGGAGGGTTACTATGCATGTAAGTGTACTTTTAGAAGAATGTATTAAATACTTAAATTTAAATGATAAAAGTATTATTGTTGATTGTACACTTGGATATGGTGGACATAGTAGCGCAATTTTGAAAAATATTAGTAATGGTCACTTGTATTCTTTTGATCAAGATAGTGAAGCTATTAAATATAGTTCTAAAAGATTAAGTGAAATAAGTGGTAATTATACTATTATTAATAGTAATTTTGTTAATTTAAAAAAAGAATTAAATAAGTTAAATGTTAATGAAGTAGATGGTATATTATATGATTTAGGAGTATCTAGTCCTCAACTAGATGAAGGAGATAGAGGATTTAGTTTCCATAAGGATGCTAAATTAGATATGAGAATGAATCAAAATCAAGAATTAACTGCTTATAAAGTCATTAATGAATATTCTTATGAAAATTTAGTTAGAGTTTTAAGAGAATATGGGGAAGAGAAGTATGCATCTAGTATAGTTATGGGGATAATAAATAGTAGACCAATTAATACTACTTTAGAATTAGTTGAAGTAATTAAAAATAATGTACCAGAAAAATATAGAAGAGATAAACATCCTGCGAGAAAAACATTTCAAGCTATTAGAATTGAAGTAAATAATGAGTTAAATGTTTTTGAAGATAGTTTGAAGCAAGCACTTGATTTAATTAAAGTTGGTGGAAGAGTATGTGTTATTACTTTTCATTCACTAGAAGATAAAATATGTAAAGAGGTATTTAGAAGTGTTAGTAGTATAGATGATAGTTTAAAAAAATTACCTGTTATACCTAATCATTTAATGCCTAAGTATAAAGTTGTAAAAGTAGTTGAACCTAGTAAAGAGGAATTAGATAATAATAATCGAGCTAGAAGTGCGAAATTACGAGTTATTGAAAGAATAGGATGATTTTTATGAAAAAGGTTAAAAAGAGGAAGGCAAAATTTACAAAAGGAGAAAAATTTATATATGTACTTGGTGCATTATGTTTAGTAGCTATATTTGTTGTTAAAGTTTTTTGTGGTGCTAGTATAAGTAATTTAAAGATGAATATAGAAAAGATTAATTATAAAATTGAACAACAAGAAAATAAAAATGAAAGTTTAGCTATGCAAGTTAATGAACTTACTTCTTATGAAAATTTAGATTCTATTTTAAAAGAAATGGGACTTGCATATAATAATGAAAATATAATTATAGTTGATGAATAGAGTTTAATACTCTATTTTTTTGTTTACATTTTTTAAGAAAGGTGATGATGTTATATTATTATTTATATCTTTTTTACTAAAAATGTGTTATAATTTATTTGAAAATATGATATGGTTTAAATAATATTTAATTAAACAAATTGAAAGGAAAAATTAAATTGAAAAAGAAAAGGAAGTTAAAAAAGAAATTTGTTATATTTTTTTCTATTTATTTAGTTATTATTGCTTTTAATATTATTTTATTATCATTAGCAAAATTTACAAACTTTTTTGAAAAAAATGGTTCTCTAGATGTAGCTAAATGGGATGTATCTGTTATAAGTGATGATGAGATATTACCTACAATGACTATTGGTAATGATTCAACTTATCAAGAATACAATTTAAATGTTACAAGTAAATCAGATGTTGTTATTAATTATTCTGTTGTTATTAGAGATGTACCAACTGGTGTAAACGTACAAGTTGATGATTCATCAATTTATAGTGAAAATAATCATATTATAACAATTAATAATTTAGGTTCATTTAATGCTAATGATTTTAATAATACTCATAATCATATTTTAAAATTTATTTTACCTCTTGGGATTGATATAATAGATGATGCAACTTTAAATTTAGATGTTGTATTTACGCAAGTTGAGTTATAAATATAATAAAGGAGAAGGTGATAGTTTGAAAAATAAAAAATATATTTATACAATAATATTATTAACTTTTATTTTTTTATTTTTAATTTTTATTTCACCTTTTACTTATAGTAAATATACTCAAAGAATTAGTAGAAAATTAACTTTAAATGCTGTTCAACCTACTTATCAAGTTGTATTTAATGAAAATGGTGGAACAGGTTCAATGAGTAGTCAAGATTTTACTTATGGAATAAGTCAATCGCTTAGAACTAATACATTTACTAGGGAAGGTTATACTTTTAGTGAGTGGAATACTAAAAGTGATGGTAGTGGAACAAAATATACTGATGGACAGTCAGTCAATAATTTAACTGGGCTAAATGGTGCGGTTATTAATTTATATGCTCAATGGGTTGTAGGTGGAAAAGTAGCTAGAATTAATGATACTTATTATGACTCGTTGCAATTAGCTATTGATGATGTAACAGAAGATGGTACTGAAACTACAATATATTTGTTATGTGATACTACTGAATCTATTATTATAAATAATAATCAAAATATTATATTTGATTTTGGAAGTTATACTTTAAAAAATACTAGTAAAGAATCTGTAATAAAAAATTATGGAACTATTACTATTTCTAATGGTATTATTACCAATACGAGTGCTGCGACTAGTGCTTTAATTGATAATTATGGCACAGGTATTATTAATATTACAGGTGGTCGAATGGATGCTTTAGGTACAAAGCAAGCAATATATAATGAGGGTGGTACTGTTAATATAAGTGGTTCTGTTATTATTACTTCAAAAGCAAAAGGAACATATGATAAGGTTGAAAGAGCTACAGTACAAAATAGACTAAATGGTAGTATTTATATTACAGGTGGTACAATTATTAATACGGAAGCTTCTGCTGTATCACTTAACACTGGTGTAGTGGTGATTGGAACTAAAGATAATGATCCTGATAGTAGTTCTTTAATGATAAAAGGTAAAACTTATGGAGTATATAATTATACAGCATTTAAATATTATGATGGTACACTTGCTGGTAAAACTGCTGCACTTTATAATAATTCATCAATAAGTGATATTGAAAAAGGATATTACACAAAAATTGAGAATAAATTATTAGATGGAACTTCTTATAATGTTGCTACTTTGGAGGATGCATATACTGTAAAATTTAATGCAAATGGTGGTACTACTAGTGTTTCTGAAAAATATATTGAACCTGGTACAGTGGTAGGAGAATTACCTATACCTATTTGGACTGATTATATTTTTGATGGTTGGTTTACTGATAAAAATGATGGTGCAGAAGTTACTGCAAGTACTATTATTAATGATAATGTAGAATATTTTGCTCATTGGCATCAGGAAGAAATTGCTGAAATTAATGGTACAAAATATTATTCGTTAGCTTCAGCTATAAAAGTTGTTCCAAACAATGGTACGGAAACAACAATTACTTTACTGGCAAATACTAAAGAAAATGTTACTATTCCGTCTAATAAAAATATAATTTTAGATTTAAATAATTATAGTTTAATGAATCTAAAAGTTTCTCCGGTAATTACTAATAGGGGAATAATTAAAATTATGAATGGTACAATTAGTCAAACTAGTTCATATGCGGCTATTAATAATGAACAAAATGGAGAACTAGTTGTTGAAGATGGAACGATTGTATCTACTGGTGAGAGAGCAGCTATTTATAATATAAATAATGGCATAGTTAGTATTATGGGTAATTCTTATATAAGTTCTAATACTTCTGGACAATATAATAATGGTGTAATAAATATTACTCGTGGAACAATTATGAATGTTGATGATACAACAACTACAAATATTAGTGGAGGTACTATTATAGGAACTGTTAGTTGTGCAATTACTAATAATGGAACGTTAAACATTGGTATTGGTAATGATGGAATTATAGATAATTTTATACTAATTATAATTGGTGAGACATATGGAATTAAAAATGATAATTTATTTAATTTCTATGATGGTATTATAAAGGGTAAAACTGCAGCTATGAATGGTGAAATTACTGAAAGAGAATTAAATTCTATATTAGTAAATGGAGTAGATGGCTCATATAAAACTATATATTTAGAAAATGAATAGGAAAATTATTAATTTAATTTTTCTTTTTGTTTACAAATATATTATATAATTTATTGTGTTAGTGTCAAGAAGTTTCGGATAAATAATTATATTTTATCCAGTTATATGAATTGAATTGCGTTAATCGTAGTTCTTTTTTTGTCAATGGCGAAACG
>CACYFN010000066.1 GCA_902773675.1 uncultured Erysipelotrichaceae bacterium
ATATCAAGAGAAGTAGCAAAATATATGTTGAAACAAAAAGAAGGATGTATTATTAATATTTCATCAACCAATGGCATTGATACATATTACGAATATAGCCTAGATTATGATGCATCAAAAGCAGGATTAATATCTCTAACTCACAATTTATCAAAAATGTATGCACCATTAATAAGAGTGAATGCAGTAGCTCCTGGTTGGGTAAATACTGATATGAATAAAGAATTAGACGAAGATTACATCAAAAAAGAAGAAAATAAAATATATTTAAATAGATTTGCAAATCCAGAAGAAATAGCTAAAGTAGTAACATTTCTAGCTAGTGAAGAAGCAAGTTATATTAATAATGAAATAATACGTGTAGATGGAGGAACTACCCATGCATAATGAATTAATATTTAGTAAAGAAACAGAAAATTTAATCCAAGAATCAGAAAAAGAATTAAAAGAAGTATTTAATAATATCAACAAAATATGTGAGTATAATAGTATTAAAGTATTAAATGCTTTTAAAAAAAATAAACTATCAGAGACACATTTTAATACAACTACAGGATATGGATATAATGATATAGGAAGAGAAGTAATTGAAAAAGTATATTCAGATATATTTAAAAGTGAAGATGCATTAGTACGAAGCCAATTTATATCGGGTAGTCATGCATTATCAGTTACTTTATTCGCACTTTTAAGACCAAATGAAATCTTACTTAGTATAACAGGAACACCATATGATACATTACATGAAGTAATAGGTATAAAAGAAAATCCAAGTTCCTTAAAAAGCTTTGGTATTAACTATGAACAAATTGATTTAATAGATAATGACTTTGATTATAAAAAAATAGAAGAAATCATTAAAAATAAAAAAATAAAAGTAATAGAAATACAACGTTCCAAAGGATATTCAACTAGAAAGAGTATTACTATAGAAAAATTAGAAAAAGTAATTAAATTTATAAAAAATATAAATAATAATATAATAATAATGATAGATAATTGTTATTGTGAATTTGTTGACACCAAAGAACCAATAGAATTAGGAGCAGATATAGTAGTAGGATCATTAATTAAAAATTTAGGTGGAGGAATAGCTCCCAATGGTGCATATGTCGTAGGAAAAAAAGATCTAATAGAATTAGTTGGAGAAAGGTTAACGCTTCCAGGAGAAGGGAAAGAAGTAGGACCAACATTAGGAATAAATAAAAGTATTTTGCAAGGATTATTTTTTGCTCCACAAGTAGTAGCTAGTTCCTTAAAAACAGCATGTCTAACTAGTATTTGTTTAGAAAAACTAGGATATGAAGTAGAACCCAGATATAATGAAAAAAGAGCTGATATAGTTCAAAATATAATATTTCATAATGAAAAAGACCTAATTAAATATTGTCAAGGTATACAAGGAGCATCTCCAATAGATTCTTTTGTTATCCCAGTACCTTGGGATATGCCAGGATATGATGATAAAGTAATAATGGCATCAGGTTCATTCACTCAAGGTTCCTCAATAGAATTATCCTGTGATGGTCCAATTAGAGAACCATTTATTGCCTATCAACAAGGCTCTCTTACTTATCAATATGGGAAAATAGGGTTAATGAATGCCATAGAATTTCTAAAAACAAAACAAAAATATGAATAATTTATTGTCATATTTTTTTTATTATGATAAAATAATTATATATAGATAGGAGAGACCTATAATGAAAAAAAGTATAAAAATTATTTTACCATTAATAGTATTATTAACACTACTAATAATAAACTTTACAAATATTGGAGCTAATAGTCAAAGTATAGGTCCTATAACCTCAACAACTCTATTAAAATATAACGGCATTGATAGTCTATATTATAAAAAGGCAAACAATAAAGCAGTTTTTAGCACTCTATTTCAAGAAAAAAAAACTTCAACGGGAAATTGTGTGCTAATGGATAATTGGTCAGAGGGAATAAAAGCGGGAATTGCAACAATAATTAACTTAGCAAACACTGAAAATTCTAACCTAAACAGAAGTGAATCTGAACAATATTATTATGCAGAATTAGCTATCAATGAATTTTTATATGATATGCAATTACAAGAAACTGGAACTTCAAATTATAAAAATCATATCCCTCAATCAAATTCAAGATCAACTTCACAAATTTTAGGAAGCTATTACAGATACTATGAAGAAGCAGTAAAAACATATGATAAAGTCATGAAAAGTAACCAAGAACACTTAAATATTGAAAAAATAGGAAATGACAGTACAGAAATAAAATATAATTCAAAAAATACGACAACTGTATCAGCAATTTATAAAATAGAAACTGCAGACTTAGATAAGTACTCTTTTCTAGCAGCAATATTTCCTGGAACAAATGCAATACCTAATGGTATAAAAATATATGCATATATATCAGACAATCTTGAAACATTTGGTACACCAGAAGAAATAACAACTGATACAATATTGGAAATGACAGAGGATCAAAAATATATCAAAATAGAAGTTAGAGATGAAAGATCAAATAAACATGATACATACACAATAAAACCTAGATTATATGTAGAAGGAACGATGACATATAAAATTGCAAGTAATTATGATTGTGGTAATAATAAACAGTCATTAACTCCAAATAATCTGGATATAAAAAGAATAGAATATAGTGATAATTCTGTTCTAAAAGTGACAGGAGAAGAAACAACAGCAGATCCAGATGATTGTCATGATTATATAAGAATAACAAATAAAGAAAAAAGAACAGATGATATAGATAAACGATTGGCACACGCACATTTTAATATAATTAAATATGAAAATTCAAGTAAAGATCCGGAAAAACAATCCAAAATTTCAATTGAAACTGATGACAATGGTGAATATCTTTATGAGATAAAAGATGCAGGTTATTATTGCGTGACCGAGACAGAAGCATCGTCTGGATATTTATTAGATGAAATAACTCGTTGTGTAGGCGTCTTTGATATGAACGATCCGATGATGTGTGGATTTGGATTAACAGCTAATAATACCAATGGCATAAAACTTAGTGACATAGGTATAGACATAACAGTAGAAAATGAACCATACACGATATCACTACAAACTGGGGAAACATTACCAGGTGCAGACATTATGTTAACAACTTCTCCTGATTCAAATACTCCATATGTATATAATGAAAATGAATTAAGATGGAATACTTCAGATGAACTTGTTAAAGAAGTAGTGGGACTTCCAGAAGGAACTTATTATTTAAAGGAAATAAATCCACCAAGAGGATACACAATTAATTCTAATCCAGTAAGAATAGTTATTTCCAATAGACATTCAAATGTGGTTCACGCTGGAAATCAGACTTTAGATAGAAATTTTACTTTCTCAGTAATTAATAATCAAACATCTGTAATTTTTAGAAAAGTAGATAGTAACAATCAATCAATAAAATTAAAGGGAGCAGATTTACAAATCTTAGATGAAAATAAAAATGAAATAAAAGATTTGCAAAATAATGTGCTATATAAATGGACTAGTGGAGAACTAAATGATGATCATCTAATTACAGGACTACCAGTAGGGACATATTATTTAGTAGAAAATAATGCACCATCAGGATATTCAATAAAAGATCCAATAAAATTTAATATAGATTTATATGGTAATATAAGTATTGGAGATACAATACAAGAAAGTCAAATAATAACAATGCTAAATGATAAAAATCAACTTCGCATTGGAAAAATTGATAGTGAAACAAATCAATATTTATCAGGAACTCACTTACAAATTTTAGATGAAACAGGAACTAAAGTAATTAAGGTAAATGTTAGTGATTCAAATATAATAACTCCAAGTGATAGTGGAAAAAACTTTTGGATAACAAATGATTCAGAGTATACCATAGAAGGACTTTCAATTGGAACATATAGAATTCACGAATTACATGCTCCGGATGGTTATAAAATATTAAAAAATGATATAGTATTTACTATTGCATCAAATGGTTCAATAATATTAAATGATGAAGAAGTAGATAATTCATTAATTATAGTATCAAATACTAAAAATCAATTTAAAGTAAGTAAAAAAGATATAACTGGAACTAAAGAAGTACCAAATGCCAAATTAGCTATCTATTATGGAGATACAGATGAAATAGCAAAAACAATTGATGGAAAAGAGTTAACTTGGACATCAGGAGATGAACCATATATAGTAAATGCCTTAAAAGCAGGAACATATCGATTAGTAGAATTAGAATCTCCAGATGGATATATAATTAATACCGAAGAAATAATATTTACAGTTGATCATCAAGGAAATATTAAAGTAAATAACAAATTACAAGATAGTAACACATTAATAATGACTAATGAACCAAACCAAAATCAAGTATATATTAGTATGCAAGATATAACTAATAAAGGTAGTGAATTACAAGGAGCCACATTGGTATTAACAAATGAAGATGGAGTAGAAATAGATAAATGGGAATCAACAACAGAACCTCATCGACTTACAGGATTAGTAAAAGGTACTTATTTTCTAACAGTAGAAAGTGCTCCAGAAGGATATCAATTAAACAAAGAACCAATAACATTTAAGATTAACGATAATGGACTACTAGAAGGTGAAACAATTATGTACAATACTCCACTTACAGAAGTTCCAAATACATTATCAACACAATCAATTATTATTACATTATTAGGATTATTCATTGTTGGAGCAGGCATAGGATTATATATTTATGGAATTAAAAAGAAAAAAGAAATTTAAAAAGAGCTCTCTAGGTCTTGTAGGATTAATTATTATTTGCATAGGAATAGTAAT
>CACYFN010000067.1 GCA_902773675.1 uncultured Erysipelotrichaceae bacterium
TTGGGAAAAGAGTAGTAGGAGTAGTAAAACTATATATAAATATAAAGATGGTAATGTTATAGATGTTAATGATGGTAATACTCATATTGAGATACAACCTACTGGTATGGATTTAGTAATTGAATAAAATGATCAATTTTGATTATTTTTTTTAATTTGGATTTTTTTGAAAAGTATGATATAATGTAAGGGTATGTGAGGCGGTTTTATATATGTCTGCAAATAAAGATGTTAAATATATTAAATTAGTTCAAGATATATTAGATAATGAAGAGTTTAGTAAAATGGGTGAAGTTAAACATCATGATTCAAATAGATTGAATCATTCTTTAAAGGTTTCATATTATTCTTATAAAGTAGCTAAAGGGTTACATTTAGATTATAAAAGTGTAGCTAGAGGTGGTTTACTTCATGATTTCTTTATGGAAAGAACTGTTGATTATAAGAAAGTTAAAGATAAAGTAAAATTATATACTGGTGGACATCCTAAAATGGCTGTTATGAATGCTAAAAAGGTGTTTGATATTAATATGATAGAAGAAGATATAATAAGATCTCATATGTTTCCTATTGATATTAGTGTACCTAAATTTGCTGAAAGTTGGGTTGTTAGTAGTGTTGATAAGGCTGTTAGTATATTTGAATTTGGTAAAAAATTTGGTCATAAATTAGTTTATGTTTCTAATTTTGCTTTATTATTATTTATAAATGTGTTAAAATAAGATTAGCTTTTGGCTAATCTTATTATGTCCTCGTAGCTCAGTAGGATAGAGCGATTGCCTCCTAAGCAATAGGTCGTTGGTTCGATTCCAATCGGGGACGCCATTTTTTTTGTAGTTATGTTGACATTATTGTTTTTAAATATTATAATACCTTTAATTTTGATTTGAGGTGATATGGATGACTAAGGAAGAATTAAATATAGAGATAAAGAAATTGAAGGAGAAAAAAAAGTCTTTAATTAATGAAAGGGAATATTGTTCTAAAAATGGTAATATTTATTATTCAATTACTAATATTATGAAGATTAATATGATGATTGATAAAGTAGTTAATGACATTGATAGTTTAGATTTTTTTAATTTTGATGAAGAATTTATTTCTTATATTTTGTATATGATTAATGAGATTGAAAACTTTGATGTTGCAGATGAGGATTATATAGAAGAAGAATATAGATTTGTAGAGTTTTCTAATGAGGGAATAATAACTACATATAAAATTAGAAATAATGGTGTTGTCAGTTTAATAGCTAAAAATAAGAATGTTGAATTATTAAAAATGAAATATTTTGATGATTTATATTTTAATGATAATAATGATTATTCTAATTTTATGTATGATTTAGCTGATAATAATGATGGTTTTTTTGTAAATACAAGAAAAGATGATGAAAAATTAGTAATTAATTCTCAAATGTTTATAAGTAATTTTAATTATATTTCAGAATTTCTAGATAAAGTTTCTGGTGTACGTTTAATAAGTGGTAAAAGAGAAATTGATGTAAATTCAATTATGTCTATTATGAATGACATCATTTTAAAATATCAAAAAATAAATAAAGTATTAAGAAAGCACTAATTTGGTTAGTGTTTTTATTATTTATATGATAAAATAATTTTAGTGGTGATTTTATGAAAGTATGTGTTATAGGTGGTGGAGCTAGTGGAATGGTATGTGCGATTAGACTTGCCAGAAGAGGTATAGATGTTACTATTCTTGAAAAAAATAATAGTGTTTGTAAGAAGGTTTTAGCTACTGGTAATGGAAAGTGTAACTATTTTAATGATAATATGAGTATTGATCATTATAGAAGTAGTAATAATGAATTTTTAGAGAGTATTATTTCTTCTAATATTAATAAAGTACATGAATTTTTTGATAGTATTGGGGTTGTACCTAGAATTAAGAATGGTTATTATTATCCATTTTCTAATACTGCTACTACTATTAAGAATTTACTATTACTTGAATGTAATAAATTAGGTATAAATATAATCTCTGATACTATTGTTTATGATATTATTAAAGATAAAGGATTTATTATAAAGACAAATAATTTAGATTATAAATTTGATAAAGTGGTTATGGCAAGTGGTTCTTGTGCATCAATTAAGGATGATTATAATGGATATAAAATTCTTAAAAAATTAGGACATAATATTATTAAGCCATTACCTGCTTTAGTTATGTTAGAAGGATTTGATAATAATTATAAAGATTGGGCTGGTATTAGAGTTGATGTTAGTGTAAGTTTATATGAAGATAATAATTATATTTGTAAATATGATGGAGAAGTGCAACTAACTAATTATGGTATAAGTGGAATATGTGTGATGAATTTAAGTGGTAGAGTATCTAGAATTATTGATAATGGGAAAGAAGCTATTATAAGAATTAATTTTATTCCTAATATTGATGATGGTTATAAATTGATTGATGATAGAAATAATTTATTAAAAGGAATGACTATTATTGAAATATTAGAAAGTATTATTAATTATAAATTGTTATATATTATATTAAAGAAATGTCATATTGATACTAACTTAACATGGAATGAGTTAAGTAATGATAAGAAAATGTTACTTATTGACAATTTATTTAATTTTGAATTTGTTGTAAGGGGTTCTAAAGGATTTGAATGTGCACAAGTAGTTAGCGGTGGTGTTGATTTAAATGAAGTTAATAATTGTTTTGAATCTAGGATAATAAATGGTTTATATATAATAGGAGAGCTTTTAGATGTAGATGGTGATTGTGGTGGTTATAATTTAGGATTTGCATGGATTAGTGGTATTGTTGCAGGTGATAATATATGATACGTTTGAGGCAGATAAAGGTACTTGTTTCTGATGATAATTATTTAGATGTTATAGCAAGTAAATTAAAGATGAATAAATCTGATATTAAAGATTATAAAATTATTAAAAGGTCTATTGATTCAAGATTTAAACCTAATAATTATTATGTATATGAAATAGATATTGAAGTTGATAATGAGAATAAATTATTAAATAAATATGGGTGTAATGATATTTTTAAATCACCTATTGAAGAATATAAATTTAAACCTAGTGGGAAAGAGAATCTTAGTAATAGGATAGTAATAGTAGGTAGTGGTCCTAGTGGATTATTCTGTGCTTATATGTTATCTATGTATGGATATAAACCTATTATAATTGAAAGAGGATCTGATGTAGATACTAGAATAAATAAAGTTAATGAGTTTTGGAAAGATAATACATTAGATATGGAATGTAATGTACAATTTGGTGAAGGTGGTGCTGGTACATTTTCAGATGGTAAGTTAAATACTTTAATTAAAGATAAAGATTTTAGGATGAAGAAAGTGTTTGAAATATTTGTAGAAAATGGAGCTTGTGAAGATATTATGTATAATAATAAGCCTCATATTGGTACAGATATTTTAATTGATGTTGTTAAAAATATACGTAATAGGATTATTAATAATGGTGGTAGTGTTAGATTTAATACTAAATTAACTGATATTAAATATAGTAATGGTAAATTAGAGAGTATTATTGTTAATGAAAATGAAGAGATTAAATGTGACTGTTTGGTAGTTGGTATTGGACATTCTGCTCGTGATACTTTTAAGATGTTATATGATAATAATATTGATATGCAAGCTAAACCTTTTGCTGTGGGAGTACGTATTCAGCACTCACAATCTTTAATTAATAATAATCAGTATGGATTAAATTATAGTAAAAAGTTAGAAGATGCTAGTTATAAATTAACTCATACTTGTAAAAATGGAAGAGGAGTATATACTTTTTGTATGTGTCCTGGTGGATATGTTGTTAATGCTTCTTCGGAAGAAAATAGATTAGCTATAAATGGTATGAGTTATCATGATCGAGATAGTGGTACTGCTAATAGTGCTGTTATTGTTACAGTTGGACCTAGAGATTTTGGTGATAATCCTTTATCTGGTATTGAATTTCAAAGAAATATGGAAAGTATTACTTATAAAATTGGTAATGGGTTAATACCTATTCAGTTATTTAAAGATTATATCAATAATAAAGAGAGTACTAAGTTAGGTAGTATTAAACCTATGTTTAAGGGTAATTATAAATTGACTAATTTAAATGGTATTTTTCCTGATTATATTAATGAATCTTTAAAAGAAGGAATAATAGAGTTTGATAAAAAGATAAAAGGATTTGCAAGTGATGATGTAGTACTTGCTGCTATTGAATCGCGTACTTCTTCTCCGGTTAGAATTATTAGAGATGATAACTTTGAATCTAATATTAAGGGAATTTATCCTTGTGGAGAAGGATGTGGATATGCTGGTGGTATTACTTCTAGTGCAATGGATGGAATTAAAGTGGCTGAAGCTATTATGAATAAGTATGGAAATGAGTGATGAAATGGATAAATTTATTGTGATTACTACTTTATCAGATAATGTAGATGTTATTAATAATATTAGTAATGAGTTAATCAATAATCATTTGGTATCTTGTTGTCATATTAGTAAGATAAAGACTAGTTATTGGTGGAAAGGTGAGGTTAATACTAGTACTGAATATAAATTAGAGGTAAGAACTATTTTTAGTTTGTATGATAAAATTGAGGAAGTTATTAAGAAGATACATAATTATGAATTACCTGAGGTATCTTATTATGAAATAAGTGGTAGTAAGGAAATATTAAATTGGATTAAGGAAAATGTTAAAGGAAGTGACTAACTATAATAAGTCAAGTCATTTTCTTCAAAAATTTTAAAAAGATTTTTGTTCCACGCCAAAAAGATTTTAAAAATTTCAATTTTTAAA
>CACYFN010000068.1 GCA_902773675.1 uncultured Erysipelotrichaceae bacterium
GAAGAAATTACTGAAATTAAGATTGATACTACTGATATGATTGCTCGTGAAGATGTTATTGTTGTTGTTACTAAGGAAGGTTATGTTAAAAGGGTATCAAAGAGAAGTTATTCTGCTAGTGATAGTGTTCCTACTTTAAAGGATGGAGATTATGTTCTTGGTATTTATGAATTAAATACAATGGATACTGTTTTAATATTTACTGATAAAGGTAATTATTTATATGTTCCTGTTTACGAAATTCCAGATATGAAGTGGAAAGAGATTGGTAAACATATTAGTAATATTATTAAGATTAATGAAGGTGAAAATGTTGTTAGTGTTATTCCTGTTACTAATTTTGATTTAAAATCATATATTACTTTATTTACTCGTGATGGTATGATTAAAAGATGTATGCTTGGTGATTTTAAGGTCTCTAGATATAATAAACCTATTACTTGTATGAAACTTAAAGAATCTGATAGATTAATTAGTGCATCTAATAAGGTTGGCTCTTTAGTATTTATTACTACTCATTTAGGATATGGTCTTAAGTTTGATATTAACGAAGTTCCTGTTATTGGTGTACGTGGTAGTGGTGTTAAAGCTATTAATTTAAGTAATGATTTTGTAGTTAGCGGTAATATTATTAATGATGAAGATTATATTTCTATTATTACTACTAAGAGTACTGGTAAGAGAGTAAAACTTTCTGAATTTGAAAAAACTAGTAGAGCTAGAAAAGGTGTATTAGTAATACGTAATGTTAAGACTAATCCATACTATATTTTAAATAGTTTTATTGTTTCTAATAAAGCTAATTTAGGTTTAAAATATAAAGAAGATATGGAAACTATAAAACTTACTGATTTACCAATTGTTGATCGTAATTCTACTGGTACTACTTTATCAAAAATGTATATTGTAGATAGTTATATTGTTTCTGAATTAGTTAGCAATAATGAAATGGTTGAAGAAGTAGAAGAAGTTATTCCTTCTCCACAACAAATATCATTAGATATTATTGATGATACAATTAGTAAAGTTAATAACGTTTTAAATAATATTAACATATAATAAAGTAGTATATTATTATGCTACTTTTTTCTCGGGTTTATAATTTGACAAAGTATAGTAAATATGTTAAAATCTTGAACCTGGAGCAAGAAAAGGATTGATTAAATGATATATATAGATAAGAATGATACAATAGATTATAGAACCTATTTAATTATGAATAAAATTATTGAAATAAATAATTGTGTTAAGTCTTTAGAAGATCAAATTAAAGATTCTATGATGGATTATTTATTAATTGATGAAGATGTTTTAAGTAATAATCTTTCATTAATGAAATCATTAATTATTTATTATAAAGGTCAAAAAAAAATTTTAATTTCTATATTAGGTGATTATTGTTCAATTATGTCTAACAAAAATAAAAGAGAAAAAGAAATATTCCTTAAAATTTGGAGCGAACAAACTGATTTAATATTATCTAAAAAATTCTCTTTTGATTTTTCATATACTAATTCTAATGATTCATTAGATGAAATTGAACAAAAAAAGTTAGTAAAGATGTAATTTTATCTTGATAAATTTTGTAATTTTTGATATTATTATACTTGAGGAGGAAGATAGTTATTAATAACTATTAGTATGATTTTATGGAAATTACTTTATTAAATAAAGACCAAGTATTTGGCAATAAAATTGATATTATTAAAAAGTATGGTAGTAAATCTTGTATTACTGATTTTTCCATTTTACTTGATGGATTTGTTTTAAATAATTATCATGTTTCTAATGGATATTCTTTAAAAGATAGAACTGGAATGTGGATTACAAAATCTTCTTATGATAAAGATAATATTTATATAGTTGATCATAGAGGCTATAAAGATATTAAAAATAAGTTAGGAAGACAATGTGGTGGACGTCCAGTTTTATTATGGGATAATATTGAAGATAAACATAATGATCTATATGAAGCTAATTTTGGGGAATATCCGCAAACAGTAGCAAATGTAGGAATATCAAATATATTATCTTATTTGTATGATTTAGATGAAATAGAAAAAACTGGTAAAGTTTATATTATGGATAGTTCTCATGGAAGTTATTCAAATGCTAAATTTATGGCAAGAGATTTTACTGAATATATTTATAATGGTAAAAAATATATTAGGTTTGAAGTTGATAATTGTTATTGTAATGGTAATTTTTTATCTGATGGAATGAAAATATATCCTAATAGCGTTTACTGGGTATGTGTTGAACCTATCACATGGCTTGTTGATGAGAAAAACGGAATTGCTCTTTCTAAAAATATATTGTTTGCTGGTATTCAATATAATAATTATGATAAAGATAATTGTAAATTTGAAGATAGTGATTTTTATAAATATTTATTTGATGTATTCTTAAGTGATATTGTACCTAGTAAAATAAATAATAAACAATTAGTTAAAATTAGAAAATAATTCATAAACACCTCTTTTATCTTAGTTTAAAATGTGCTAAAATACAGATAAGAGGTGTTTTTTATGGCTAAAAAAGTAGAGAAAGACTTAAATAAAGATGAAATTACTAAGGAAATTATTAGTGATATTAAAAAAGAATTAACTGAGACTAAGAAAACTTTAAAAAATGAAATTATTAATGAGATCCGATTTGAAGCCAATACAGTTGTTAAAGATGATATTAAAGAACAATTAATTATTGATGTGGGTAATGAAATTAAAGATAGTATTCGTCGTGAACAAAAGAATATTATTCGTAGTAAGAATTTTAAGATATTTAGAAAAAATATATTTATTTTAATTTTACTTGCTATTATTGTTTATTTTGGATATTGTTTGTGGGATGTTAAATATTTTTGGTTTATGAAAGATAATAAAACTACTACTAAAGAAGTATCTAAAAAAATAGAAGAAAAAGAAGAAGTTGTTAAAGATAAAGCTTGGTATATAGAAAATTATGGATATTTACTTGATGATATGAAGTTAGACTTGTCTTATGATAATCCTAATATTTATTATTTATATACAAATAATTTTGATAAGAGTAATATTAAAGATACTATCAAACTTAATTTAGCATATAAATTTATTTCGGATAAACATGAAACTGATTATAATTATACAATCTATGAGGATGATATGAAAAATGCTTATATTAAATTATTTGGTAGTCTAGATAATTATAATCCTACTAGTTTTACTGTAGGTTGTATGCAATTTTATTATAATGGTAATGATAGGTTATATACAGCTTATAAATTTACTTGTGACTCATCTAATCCTTTACATATAAAAGAAGAAATTAAAGATATGTATGAAGATAATGGTAAGATTATTATTGAAACAGTAATGGGTGTTTATAGTGATTATAAATATTTATTTAATTATTCTAATTTATATAATGCTGTAGCTATAGATTTTGATGAATCTAAAAGTGTTCTTGATTATGAAGATAATTTAAATACATATAAGTATACATTTAATAAAAATGATAATGGATATTATTTTGAAAGTATTGAAAAAACTAAGTAATTTAGTTTTTTTAATTTGACTTTTTATTAAATAGTAGTATAATATCCGTTACAAAAAAGGGGGATTAATATGGCTGATATTAATAAAGATTGGATAAATCCTGAAAAAGTTAAATATTTTGAACTTGAAGAATTTGTTGATAAAATTAAATTAGATTCAAGAATATATGAACTATTATCAGAAACCGATGATTTATTTGAAGATTATATTAAACATCTAAGTAAAATATATGATAATGATTTGGATAGCTTAATTTATGATTGGTTAGATCAAGGTATAAAGGAACAATTGTTTTCTAATGAAATAGAAAATCATCGTATTTATTTTAAAGATATGGCTAATAGTGATTTATTTTTTGAAAAGTTGTCTATTAATCATGAAAGAATAAAGAGAATTCATAAGTTTGTTTGTGAGAAAGGTACTACTCATACAGAAATTGTAGGTGATTATCGTAGAGATAAAGCTACAGTTGGTACTAAGATTAATGGTGAATATATTGTTTATTGGAATGGTGTTGAAGCAGAAGATATAAAAAAATTTATGGATAATTTTATTAAAATTTATAAAACCAATAGTGTTAAAGAGATATATAATAACCCATTTTTAAAGGCTGCTCTTGTACATTTATTATTTGTTCGTATTCACCCTTTTGGTGATGGTAATGGTAGAACTACTAGAATCATTCAAAATATTGCATTTACAAATGGTATTAATAAAATATATGGTTCTAATTTAAAATTATCTCCACTTAATATTTCTCAAGGTATAACAGTTACTAAACTTGATTATGTTGATATTTTAAATCGTATTCATTTTAATTTAGAATATGATAATAATGAATTAATTAATGCTTGGTTTAGATATATGTTATATAGATATCAAGATCAAATATATTTTCAACAATCGAGATTTAGTAAAATTGATCGAAAATTGGAAAACTATTTAAAAAGAAAGACTCCAAATATTGATCAAAATGCTGAAAAAATGAAAATTAAGAAATTATTTTTATAATTGACTAATTATATATTCTATAACGGATAATCTGTTATAGAATTTTTTTTATTTTTTTATATCATATTTTAACCTAAAAACACAAGAAGTCCCACACTTCTTAAGTGGAGGGATGAATTGTTAGCCGATTGTTCTATTTAGATTTATAATTTATAAAAATATATT
>CACYFN010000069.1 GCA_902773675.1 uncultured Erysipelotrichaceae bacterium
TGATATGTAATTATATTTTTCACACTATATTGTTCCTTAGTAACATAATCAGTTTGTGCTTCATCATTTTGAAATCTCTTATATACTTTATTAACTTCATCATAAGTAAAACTTGTATTACGACTATTAGAATATTTAATATATACCTTATTAGCTACCATACTAGAGTCCATAGTACTTAAATCAATTTCATCTACACTATAATTTAATAAAGGTTTCTCATTACTAGTAGTACGATAATTATAATAATTCATTCCTTCTTTAATATTATTAGTAGTAGTAAAAGCTGTATGTTCTGAAGCTAAATTTAAACTTCTATCCCTAGTATATCCATCATAACTCATAAAATTAATATTATTAACACCTAAAGATTTCATATCACTTTGAGCTTGAGGACTCCATCCAAAATGAACATACACTGCATCATTTTCAAGAGCATAATCTAAAAAATAGTGTCTAGAACTTCTAACAGAACCAATTCTATCAAGATCTTTATCTTTAAATACAGCCATTAATCTAGTATATCCACCCTCAACTATAATTTCATACACTAAATAAGCATCCTGTAACCCACATTGATATCCCCATACATTAGAAATATTATTTATCATAACAGCTATCGGTCTACTATCACTATCTAAATCAATAATATTTAACTTCTTAACCTCAACTTCTTCTACATCTTCTTGTACATCATTATTAGAATCTACATCTTCTTTCTTATCACCACCAAAAATACATATACAAGCAACAACACCTATAATAATTACAATAAATCCAACTATTAATAATTTACCCTTCTTACTCAATTTTCTCATCATATTCCTCCATTACTATATATATTTTATCACATTAATTTAATTTTTCAATCTTATTAGCAACAATTTGATAACTATCAAACCTTTACCTCTAATTAATAAAATATCATCTTTATTAATATTATTATATATTTGATACACTTTTGGAAATAAAACAATATCAATAACCTTAAGTTCATCACTACCAGTTATAAATAACATCTTATCTTGCTTCTTTGTCATTACTTCCTTTACCCTATCCACATTAACAATTATATCAACTATCTTATCAAAATATGATTCTATATTATTTAAATTAATAACATTCTTATATTTAATCTTATACTCACTAATAGGATGATTAGATAAATAAATTCCAAATAATTCAAACTCATAATTCATTAACTCTTTATTACTAAATTCACTCACTTCTTTAATTTCTGGTTTTAAATCATAAATAGGATCCATATCCTTAATTAAATCACCATAATTTAAAATAACATCCAAGTTATCATATAAAGTTTTTCTATTATATCTAAAACTATCAAAAAATCCTGTTAATATCAAAGACTCAATTATCTTCCTATTAACACTCTTACCATAGCACCTCTTAATAAAATCATAAATATCTATATATTTACCATTACCTCTTTCGTCAATAATAGTATTAATCGCACTTACACCTACATTTTTAACATTAAAAGGATATCTAATACCACCTTCTTCAATAACATAATCCTTATCACTTAAATTAATATCTGGTTTTAATATATTAATACCATATGATTTAGCTTCATAAATATATAATTTAATCTTATCAATACTACCACTATCCATACTAAGTAAATTAGTAATAAAATATTTTCTATAATGAGCTTTTAAATAAGCCATCTTATAAGCAATAATAGAATAACCTACAGAATGTGATTTATTAAATCCATACTCTGCAAACTTAAGCATCATGCCATAAATTTTTTTAATTAAATCTAAACTATATCCCTTCTTTAAACTCCTACTAGTAAACTTTTCTTCCTCCTTTAAAAGTAAATCTCTTTTCTTTTTACTCATTGCTTTACGTAATATATCAGCTTCACCTAAACTATAATCTGCCATTACATTAGCTATCATCATAATCTGTTCCTGATATATCATAATACCATAAGTAGGTTTTAAAATATCCTCTAAACTTTCATCATAATAATTAGCCTTTTCTTCACCATTTTTTCTTCTAATATATAAAGGTATATTCTTCATAGGACCAGGTCTAAATAAAGCAATAGCCGCAAATAAATCATCCAAACTATTAGGTTTTAATTTCTTTAAGAAATTAATCATTCCATCAGATTCAAATTGAAATATTCCAACAGTATCACCTATTTCAAATATCTTTAAAGCAGCAACATCATATAAAGGAATATTATCAAAAGTAATATTAGTTTTTTCATGTTTATTTATACTATCAATAATATTATGAATAGTAGTTAAATACTTAATAGCTAAAAAATCCATTTTTAAAAGTCCTATTTCTTCCAAATAAGTCATATCATAACCAGTAGTATAAAAATCATGACTCTTATCAAGTGGAATAACATTATCTAAATCAATACTAGAAATAATTATACCTGCAGCATGTATAGTAGTATGTCTTTTAATACCCTCAAACTTATAAGCAATCTTATATACATTATCAAGTTCCCTCTTTCTTAATAATAAATCTCTCAATTTAGAATTACTTTTATAGTTTTCATCTAAAGACTTCTTAGAATCAATTAACTTACATAAACTATCAATTAACTTTAAATCAGTATTAACACATCTACCTACATCTCTTAAAGCCTGCTTACTAGCAAGAGTACCAAAAGCAATAATCGGAGCAACTCTCTTTTCCCCATATTTACTAATACAATAATTAATTATATCCTCACGTTTTGTATGTTCAAAATCAATATCAATATCAGGCATACTAACTCTCTCAGGATTTAAAAACCTCTCAAATAATAAATCATACTTAATTGGATCAACATCAGTAATATTTAAACAATAAGAAACTAAACTACCAACCGCACTACCCCTACCAGTACCAACAATAATATTATTATCTTTCGCATACTTAACATAATCAGAAACAATTAAAAAATAATCACAAAACCCCATTTTATTAATTATATCTAATTCATATTTTAGTCTTTCCTTATAATTAATACCTACTACATTACCAAAATGATTCCTAAGACCCTCTATACATAATTTTTTTAAATATGAATAACTATCCATACCCTCAGTATCATTATATTTAGGCATTAATTTTTGATTAAAAGGTAACTCTAAATTACACAGATTATATATAAAATCATTATCATCCATATCTAATTTCAAATAATTATCACTATAATCAGTTTCCACAAAATTAGCAGTAATACCTTCTCTAATAGCTTCTAAATACTTTAAATATGAAGTATCCTCCTTCTTTAAACAACATATTTTATTCATATAAATAATATTACCAGTTAATTTATTCTTTTCATCTTCATCTTTATATGATTTATAAATATATTTATAAAAAAATAACTTATCATAAATATTAATACTCTCAAATGGTACTATAGCTATTAAATCACTACTATATCTATCTAAATCATTAATATTAAGTAATCTCTCACTCATAATAGTAGATAACTTTAATAAATTTAAATAGCCCTTATAATTCATACAATATAAAATAATTATATTATCATCTAATTTAATTTCTAACCCTACAATAGGTTTAATATTATTATTAATACACCTCTTATAAAAATCAATAACACCATACATATTATTATCTGTAATAGTTAAAGATTTTAAATTATTACTAACCGCATAATCAATTAAATCATTTATTTTAATCATACTATTTAATAAATAATTATCAGTCTTAATATTAAGTGGTGTATACATAATAATCCCTCCTAATAATATTTTACTATAAAAATTATAAAAATTATAGCATTTTATTTGACTTATAAGTAAAAATATGGTAAACTCAAATACGCAGAGAGAAATAAATTCTAAATAGGAGGAAATATTTATGGCAAAAAAAGTAACAAATAAAAAACCATTATCTGGTAATAACAGATCACACTCTTGTAGAGCAACAAAAAGAGTTCAAAAACCAAATCTACAAGTAATCACTTTAGATAACGGTAAAAAAGTAAGAATAAGTGCAAGAGAATTAAGAACAATGAATAAATGTGCTGCATAATATAAGTATAACTTATATTTTTTTTTGCAATTTTCTTTAAAATGTACATTTTTTAATTTTAGTATTAATTTTTTTTAATTATGGTTAAAATTAGATATTCTATTATATAAAAATTGTATAATTTTCAAAAAAAATGGTAATTAAATATTTACCATTTTTAAAATTATAGCATTTGACATTATTTTTTAGTAATAATATAATGCCTCCCCAAACATTTTAATGTGAGTGTCTTACCTTTTTATTATATTAAAATATATAGAAAAGGCTGATATTATGAGTAAAAGATATTTTATTATAAAAATACTTCATTGTATCATTATTATCCTATTACTTTTTATTCTCCTAATAATAGTAATAAAAAAAGACACTCTGTAATCTGAGTGCCAATACTAAACATATAAGATAAGACATTCTATTACACTATTAGAATGTTTCCTTTTTTTATGCAAGAATTAACTCGCTAATTAAATAGTATCATTTTTATTTAAATTAGTCAATAATTAAAATAAACTTAATTGATTAGAATCATTCATACCATCAAATATTCCCATTGAACGCATTTTTTCAATTAAAGTACCAGATATTTTAGCTCTAGTTTGAACTTCTTCAATGCTTAAAAAATCTCTTTTATTACGTTCTTCAACAATATTTTTAGCAACAGTCTCACCTAACCCATCAATAGCTGAAAAAGGAGGATATATTTCATTTTCACTATTTACTACCCAAACAGTAGCTTCACTCTTATATAAATCAACATTTAAAAATTTAATACCACGAGCACTAGCCTCCAAAGCAATTTTCAAACTTTCAGCCTGACCATTCTCCTTATTAGTAGCATCATATCCTTTTTCCTGTATTTCAATTATTCTACTTCTAATGCTATTATATCCTTTAATCATCGCTTCAACATCAACATCAGTTGCCTTAGAAGAATACCATGATGCATAAAAATATACCGGCATATGTACCTTATACCATGCAATGCGAAAAGCACTAATAACATAAGCAGCAGCATGCGCCTTAGGGAACATATATTTTATTTTTTGACAAGAACCAATAAACCAATCAGGTATACCAGCTTCTTCCATCGTCTTAACATGTTCCTTCCAAGTTTCAGGATCTTTACTAGCTTTACCTTTACGAACAAATTCCATTATCTTAAATGCCTTAATAGGTTTAACACCTTTATACATCAAATAAACCATGATATCATCACGACA
>CACYFN010000070.1 GCA_902773675.1 uncultured Erysipelotrichaceae bacterium
GGTAATAATTGTAAATATGTAATTCAAATAATTAGTTAATTATCTCTCAAAATCATTAATATCTTTTAAATCATATAAGGTATCATTGTCGCCAATGTAATTATCATAGTTCCATAATTTATCTATACTATAACTATTAAGTTTATTTATATTACTATTAACTGCATTCTTTAAATATCCAAACTTATTAGTAATATACTTACCATTTTCATCTTTAAAATCCCTACTTATTACTCTAGGAACAATATATTTAACTATTTTAATTAAATCTTGATATGAATTATTAATTAATAAATAATCAAACAATTTATCATAAGAAGTAATTTGTGAATCATTAGCATTAATTAATAAATAATCAAACAATTTATCATAAGAAGTAATTTGTGAATCATTAGCATCAATATACTTGCTATTAATTAGTTCTCTAGTTAATTGATTATGTTTTCCTGCATCAAAAAAAGAGGAAATTTCCTCTTTATCTATTTTATCTATTTGTTTTTTAGTATTTTGTTTATTAGTATTTATTTGTATGCCCTTTTCCACCTCTCCTAAATCCACCTCTCCTTTTTGGTACTCTGGATACTCATATATTAAATATTCATATTCATACTGACCAATTTCATTCTGTTTTTTATCTATAACTAAATATCCACAATTTTTTAATTCTTTTAAAATATTTTTTATTGCCTTAACTCCTTCCTTACTAATTGAAGTTAATCCATTAATTGAATAATCCCAATCTTCTGGTAGTGATAACATAAATGATAATAACCCTTTTGCTTTATATGATAAGTTTTTATCTCTTAAATGATAATTAGACATAACTGTATAATTTTTATTTTTTTCTATTTTAAATACTGCCATAAAAATTCCTCCTTTCAAAAAAAATCAACTAATTTGTTGACTTTCATATATTTCATTATACATTTCTAAATTGTACTTTACTTATAATGACTTCATTATCTTTCTTAGATACATTTATGTATTCTATGAACCGTTCTAAAAACAGTTGTTTTTCTTTATTAATTAAATACTCCCAATTAAGTTTTATATTAGTTATAATACTTTTAACATCATCATAACTGATTGTTGATTTGCTTTTAGTATTTTTATTATTAAATTCAGATATTTCATCACAATATACTTTTTTTTGTTTTTCAATTTCTCTATTAAGTTCGTGATATTCTTCTACGCTTAACAAGTCATTAATAAATTGATTTCTAACACTCTTTGCTTTAGCATCTAATTTTTCCATCTTACTGTTAAGAATATCAATTTTTCTTTGCAAATCATTTTCTTTATCATTTTTCTTCATAACACTTTCATCAGGTTCCATACTATTTAGAGTATCTAAATATTTTAAAAAAGCATCTTCCATCTTTTTATGTGAAAATCCCTTACATCTGGTAAATCCTCTACATGCATTATTACAAGTATAAGTAATATATAATTTGCCGTTTTGGGTTTGCTGTCTAGCTGACATATTTCCTCCACAATTACCACATTTTATAATATGAAAAAAATATGAATTTTCATTAGGATATCTTCGCACATTAAAATGTTTTCTTGTTTCTATTATACGATTTGCCTTATTCCACTTTTCCAAGTCAATAATTGGTTCAATACTATTGCCATCTACTGTAAATGCTCTTTCTTTATTCTTTTTCCCTACACCATATCTAACTTTTCCAATATATAAAGGATTATGTATTATTGAACTAATTGTGGTAGCAGACCAATGTCCTCCTCTTTTAGTTGGAACATTTTCTTCATTAAGTTTAAATGCAATTTTAAAATAAGATTTACCATCTATATATAAATCAAATATTCGATTTACAAGATCTTTTTCTTCAATATTTACAACAAGTTTTTGTTCCTTTGGAATATAATCATATCCATATACACCTTGAGTATTAGTATAATTACCTTCTCTTGTCTTTTGTTCATAGCCGAAACTAACGCGTTCAGCGAGATTTTCACGTTCAAATTCGGCAAATATTCCAATTATCTTAACGAACATTCTACCTACTGCATTAGATGTATCAATCTTTTCAGTCTGGGAGTTGAAAGTACAACTATGTTTTTCAAATAATTCAATTAAATAAATTAAATCTCTTACACTTCTAGTTAATCTATCAAGTTTATATATTAAAACATTATTAATTTTACCTTCTTCTACATCCTTAAGCATCCTAGTTACTTCTGGTCTTCCGTCTAAATTTTTACCACTTATACCGTCATCAATATAATAATCAAATATACTCCAATCATTTGCCTCTGCATATTTAGTTAATTTCTCCTTTTGGGCATTGATAGAAAATCCATCTCTTGCTTGATCCTCTGTTGATACACGAATATAAATTCCTGTTATTACCTTTTCTTCCATTAATATCTCCTCCACATTATTTAGCAGAATCGATATTCGCTTTTATAATTCTAGGAATACTTGTATCCATAAAAAATTTCATAATCTCTACTTGAATATCTTTACATATAACATTGCGCGACATGCTATCACCACTTTCTGATTAAGTATAGACAACAAGTCTTTAAAATATGCAATTTATTGTAAAATTTAAATTGACATATCTAGTACGAGTTTATAAAACTATTGTAAAATTTATATACGACTTTATTAGTATTATTCTAATATTTTTTTATGATTTAAAAGTTCTTTAGCAATCACAGCCATATCATACGCACTAGAATAATGATTTTCACTATCTAACCCGTGACAATTTTCAAATTTAGTATCATTAAGTCCAAGTTCTCTTGCTTTACTATTCATCAATTTAACAAAATTATCTTCAGTACCAGCGATATATTCAGCAAGTGCTACTACTGCATCATTACCCGATGCTATAGATATTCCCTTAAGTAAATCATCAACACTCATCTCTTCTCCTTCTTCTAGAAGAATTTGCGAACCACCCATACTTGATGCATTTTTAGAAACAACTACCTTATCTGATAATTTTATTTTACCATTATCAATACTTTCCATAATAAGTAGCAAACTCATCATTTTAGTCATACTTGCAGGAGGAATTTTCTCATGCGAATTTTTCTCAAATATAACCTTTCCTGTTGATTGTTCAATTAATATCGCACTTTTTGCATTTTCTGCAAGTGCAGTTTCATTAGATACAGTATCCGCACCTTTAATTACATATGGCATGCATAATAAAAGTAATAAAAATATAATTAACTTTTTCATAATCCACCTCTAATAAAGATTATGTATAATTAATTAAAAAAGAACACTAGATTTTAAAGTGTTCTATATTTATTATTTAGTTTTCCTCCTTATGAAGTAAAGCATATTTTTCTACTTGTTCATTTATTAATTCAATATCATTTCTATAATTTAAGCCAATTGCAGTCTTTACTCTTTCTAAGGTTTCTTGCGCTTTTTTTCTAGCCTTATCACTACCCCTAAATAGAATTTGATATACCTCGGGAATATTCTTTTCTAATTCATGTCTTCTAGCTCTAATAGGAGCAAGTATATCTTGAAGAACATAATTTAAGAATTTTTTTACCTTCATATCTCCTAAGCCACCACGTTCATAATGAGCTTTTAATTCATCCAAATTATTATACTCAACCTCACCAGTCTCGGAATTTTTAAAATATTTATGAAAATGTTCTTCTTTAGAAAATGCAGATAAGTATATAAATACCGGATTACCTTCTGTAACACCTGGATCATCTACTTTTAAATGATTTGGATCTGTAAACATTCCCATTACTTTTTTCTTTACTTCTTCTTCGCTATCTGCCAAATAAATACAATTTCCAAGTGATTTACTCATTTTTGCCTCACCATCAGTACCAGGCAATCTGTGACAAAATGTATTTTCAGGCAAAACAGCATTTGGTTCTACTAAAGTTTCACCATATAATCTATTGAATGTTCTAACAATCTCTCTTGTTTGTTCAATCATCGGAAGTTGATCATCACCAACTGGTATAATATTGGCATCAAAAGCCGTTATATCAGCTGCTTGACTTATTGGATAAGTCATAAAGCCAACTGGTATACTATTCTTAAAATTTCTAAATACTATTTCTTGTTTAATCGTTGGATTTCTCTGTAATCTAGAAAGTGTTACTAAATTCATATAATAAAAGGTTAAGTCACTTAATTCAGGAACCTCAGATTGCAAAAAAATTGTACATTTTTCTGGATTAATCCCACAAGATAAATAATCAAGTGCGACTTCTATAACATTATCTTTTACTTTTTTAATATTACCCGAATTATCTGTTGTTGCCTGCGCATCAGCAATCTCTATATACATTTCATCATATGATTCAGAATCTTGTAATTGTACTCTTTGAAATAACGAACCAACTAAATGTCCTAAATGTAATCTTCCTGTAGGTCTATCTCCCGTTAGAATTATATTACTCATATACATTACTTCCCCTTTCGTTTAATCGATTGTAGCATTTTATAGTTTTTTTGTCAATATTTAGTAATAAACATTATAATTATTCTTTCTTTAAATAATCTACTATCTCATATAATTTCATACTATTGGATCCTTTTACATATATAATTGTATTATTTATATCTATACTATTTAAATAACTAATCAAATCTTTATTACTATCAAAATGAACTCCCTTAATATATTTTGTATATTTACCAACCGTAAGAATTATTTTGTTATCTATTTTATTTAAAATCTTAGTTATTTTTTTATGGTAATATTTACTATACTTACCTAACTCTAACATATCACCTAAAATAATAATTTTTTTACTGTTTATTTTACTTATACTATTTAGTCCACATCTCATAGACTCATAAGAAGCATTATAAGAATCATCAACTATAGTGTAATTGTCTAAAACTATTTCATTTAATCTTTTATCATAAGATTTATATTTTTCTATTTCTCTTATTATATCTTTAATATCTATATCATATATAATGCCTATTTTAATAGCTTCTAAAATCATTGGTATATACTCTTTAGTCTTTTTATTAAATATAACTAAATACTCTTTATCAAGACTAATATTAAACGTTAAATAAGTATCATATGCTTTTATATTATAAGCAATTAAATCACTATTATATTTAGTTCCACATTTATATGTTTTAACTCTTTTTAAATATTTATCATCACCATTTACAATTAATAAACCATCCAGTGAAGAAGTAATCTCCATCTTAGCTTTAAATATATTCTTTCTACTACCTAAATTTCCTATATGAGATGAACCAATATTAGTTATTACAGCAGTATTAGGATTAATCATATCAGATAATTTTTTTAATTCACCTAAATGATTCATACCTAATTCTAATAATATAATTTCATACATTGAATTAAGTTTTTGTACTGTTTCAAACACTCCAATAATATTATTCTTATTACCTTCATTTTTAAGAACTTTATATTTAGTTCTTAATATATTATAAACTAACTCTTTTATAGTAGTCTTACCATTTGATCCAGTTATAGCTATAATAGGTATTTTATATTTATTAATTTTATATTTTGTTAAAAAAAATAATGTATCATAAGTATTATCTACTTTTATAACAGGTATTCTATTTAAATTAATATCTTTATCAGTTATAACTAACTTGCATTTTAAATTATTATTAATAAAATTATTGCCATCATAATTTTTTCCTTTTAAAGCTATAAAACAATCTTTTTTTGTAAGTAATCTAGTATCAGTTTTAAAACTAGTTACATTCATCTTTTTATAATTAATACATTTACCTTTAACTATCTTAGTTAATTCTTTTAAATCCATACACACACCTACTTACATAATTTAAAAAAATAATCAAATATCTTTCTTTCTAATTTATCATATTCAATCATTTTTTCTGGGTGCCACTGAAGCCCTATAAAGAATTTTTTATTAGTATCTTCAATAGCTTCAATACAATTACTGTAAGCTGAAACTGTTAAATCAGTATACTCTAAACATTCTTTATGTGCTGAGTTAACTTGTATTTTTGTCTTACCTATTATTTTATAAAGTAGTGTATTCTTTTTTATATTTACATAATGAGAATAATCTTTTTTATCCTTATGATTATCTATGTATTTAAGTTTACCATTAAATAATACCCCTAAAGCCTGCATACTCATACAGATTGCGAGCAACGGAATATCTAATTTATGAATATATTTAATAATACTTAAGTGTATATCCTTATAATCATCTCCACCCTGCATGATAATCCCTTTACATCTATCAATCTTACTTTTAATATCATCTATATTAGTTAGAGGTATTAACAAATAATCATAACCTAATTTAAAAAATGCAGAATATACATAATTAATACCATTACCTTCATTACTAACACCATCATTTAATATAATACCAATCATACTTAATTGTATGAAAAAAGATACAACTTAATGTACCTTTATTACATATACTTTTCCATAGATTTCATCATCTGATTAACTTGTTTCTTAGATGGAGTTCTACCCATCTGCATCATCATAGCCTTAATCATCCCTTCATTAATTGGAGGATTCTTCTTAAGATATTTTTTCATATAAGTTCTAGCAATTAGAAATCCAATAATCGCACCAACTATTAATCCACCTAATATTTGTAATATATCTAATAACATCTAATCATCTCCTTGCATATTAATTTTACTATAAATATATTCATTTGGCAATAATTAATGAAAACTAATCATACTAAAAACAAGAATAAATATAATTATTCCTGATTTTATTAGTTATAACTCTTCTATTACATCAAAAGAAAGTCCAGATACCTTAGATATAAAATCTAAATCAGCACCTTCTTGTTTCATCTTACGAGCTATATCTAAAGCTACTTTCTCAGTATTACTTGCAATATCACTAGCAAGTTTCTTTTTAAATTTACTCTCCATATCTGCCTTTAGTAATTCTTTCTTTTTGAGTAATTCTTTCTTTTTGCTAAATTCATTCTCCATATCCGCTTTTAGCAATTCTTCTTTTTTACTAAACTCATTTTCCATGTCTGCCTTTAGTAATTCTTCCTTTTTGCTAAATTCATTCTCCATATCCGCTTTTAGCAATTCTTCTTTTTTACTAAACTCATTCTCCATATCTGCCTTTAGTAATTCTTCTCTGTTATACGACTCTAATATTACTTTATCCCCACTATACTTCTTTGCCATAATACCTATCTCCTTTAGAACATTACTATCTGTAATTAACCTGTCAATTACAGATTTCTTATTCACACCAATTAGCGCAAATAATTTTTCTGTTTCTGACAGTTCGTCCATATGTCCATTATAGCACACTTCCGCGTAATGTTTAACATTAATATTATAAATTTCAGTCTTTTTAGAATACAATAATCCTGTATTAT
>CACYFN010000071.1 GCA_902773675.1 uncultured Erysipelotrichaceae bacterium
TAAAAATAATTTAATGCATATCTATAATTATAAATTAAGAAATATGTTAGGTGATTATTATAAAATGGGAATAAATTATATAAGAATAAATAAAGATTAATTTATTCTTTTTTATTGTTTTTTTTTAAATATTTGATAAAATTATATCAATGATAGGAGAGTAATAATGAATAGGAAAATATATGCGATTAGTGTATTCTTAATATTATTAACAATAGTTTTTGTGGTAGTAATTAATAATGATAAGGTTAGTATTAATCTTGAAAATTATAATGATGAAAATTATGTTGATAAGGAATATAATATAGGAGACGTAGTACAATATAATGGTGAGGATTATCATGTAATAAGTTATAGTGATAGTGACCAAGATTATGTTACAGTTATGAAAGATGAACCTTTAAAAGAAGTAGATATGATTATTGATGAAAGTAAGCCTGGATATGCTGCTTATAATGGCTGTGAATATAGTACTAGCGAATGTAATAATGATTATAATAGATCAATTGTTAAAGTTATTGTTGACAATTGGACAAAAAATGAATTAGATGAAAATGATTTAGTAAGTATTGATGGATATAAAAGTAGATTAATAAAAATAGATGAGTTAATTGATAATTTAGGGTATGAAGTATCTGGGTTGTTTTGTGGATATAATTATTTAGAATCTTCTGAAGATACTCCAAATGTATTTAAAAACTATTCATCTTCAGCTTGGACAATGAGTGGTTATGAAGATTCTACAAGTTTAGTTACTGTATTTCAAAATAGAACTAATTCTTATACAGGTGGTTATCAAATGTTGGTTATTCCAGTGATAAATATAAATAGAAGTATTTTAAAGCATAGTGAAAAATATAATATTGGTGATGAAATAACATATAAAGATGATACTTATTATGTAATGAATGATAATATTAATGATAATTATGTAACTGTCTTAAAGGCTAATCCTTTAAATGAAAAACAGATAATTAATTATGGTAAGTCAATGTATGCAAGAATTTATTATAGCGGAACAGATTATAAATATGATGGTTCTAATGTTAAGGCAATAATTGATAATTGGGAAAAAAATAATTTTAATAAAGGTGGTTTAATTAATATAGATGGATATACATCAAGATTAATAAATATAAAAGAAGAAGAAATACAAAAAAAGTTGGTAATTAATGGTATAGAGGGTTCTGGATTTGAGTTTGTAATGAGAAATAATACAATAGATAGTTTGAATAATGAATATGGTTATTTGGATTTAAGTCGTAGTTATATAAGACCAGTAATTAATTTAAATAAAAGTTTTATAGGAAAATATTATGATGTTAGAGATTGTTCTAAGAAGGTTATTACCAAGAAAATAAAAAGGTATAATGAATTTAAAATAGGCAATAAAATAACTTATAAAGATGAAGATTATTATGTGATAGAAAATAGTTCAAATAGTAAAAATTATGTAGTTTTACTTAAAGATGAACCATTACTTGATGATTATAATAATGATAGTGGAAAAGTATATATAGAGAATCCTTACTTTTATAATGAAAGTTGTAATTCTAACAATACTTCAGGATGTACAAATAATTATAATCAGTCAAATATTAAAACAATTGTTGATAATTGGATTGTTCAGCATAATATTGAAAATGATTTAGTAAGTATTAGAGGATATAAAGCTAGGTTATTAACAATAAATGAATTAATAGATAATTTGGGTTATATACCAGGACTTGTTGGTTCAATAATTTCATTTGTTATGACAGAAGATACACCTGATTTTATATATAATAATTCTTATAATTATTGGACAATGAGTGGTTATGAAGATTCTAATAATGTAGTATATATTTTTGTTAATAATAATTTAAATCAATATTTAAATAATGGAGCATCAGGATTGTTTGGTGATGCTATTTATGATAGTTATATGGTTAGACCTATTATAAATTTAAAAAAGTATGCTTTTGAAGGTGGATGTAATGAAGAAGAAATTGAAGTAGAAGATGGATGCATTGATGATGTAGATGATAATATAACTGATAATTTAGAGGAAGGAATAAGGGACGATATTAAAGAAGATGATAATAATTTAATTGGTAATGTTATAGTAACAGTAGCTAATACATTAAAATATTTACCTCAAATAATTATTATAATAAGTAGTATTTGCATATTAATAGGATTAAGTATACTTGGATATAATTATTATAAATCTAAGAAAGAAAGAAGATAATATCTTCTTTTTTTTTATAATTTATAGTATAATGTTTAGGGAAGGAGGCTATTATGGAAATATTAGATAAATTAGAAATACCTTATAAAAATACTAGTTTATATCAAAGAGCACTTACTCATACTTCTTATGCTAATGAAAATAATGAAAGAAGTTATGAAAGACTTGAATATTTAGGTGATGCTATATTAGAACTTATTATGAGTGAATATTTATATAAAAATACCGATTATCCTGAAGGAAAAATGACTAAATTAAGAAGTCATTATGTTTGTGAAAATGCTTTGTATGAGTATTCACTTTTATTAGGACTTAATGATTATATTAGATTTGGTAAAGGTCAGATGAGTGATGGAAAATTCTGTAAGGCAATTGTTGCTGATGTATTTGAATCTTTTATTGCGGCTATTTATTTAGATATTGGTCTAGATGAAGTTAAAAAATTCATATATAAGTATGTAATACCAGTAATTGAAAAAAATGAATTAGATTTCTTTAATGATTATAAATCAATATTACAAGAATTTGTTCAAACAGATAAACGTAGTCTTCATTATGAAATAATTAATGAAACAGGACCTGCTCATAATAAAGAATTTACTGTTGAAGTTAAGATTGATGATATAATCTATGGAACTGGTACAGCAGGTAGTAAAAAAGAAGCCGAGCAATTAGCCGCTAAGGATGCACTTAAGAAGGCTCAAAATGAATAGAATAGATAAAATATTTAATGAAATAAAAGAAGAAGCTAAAAATTGTGAAATAAAGTATAATGAAGTATTATATGGAAATACGTATGAAAGTATATTTAGAATGGGTTTTAATGTTGTAGAAAATAATAATGTAAGCAAAGATCTATTTAATTTTTATATAAAAGATAGTGATTTATTTATTAAAAGATTACAAGAATATGTTTATTATGCATCTAAAATATATAATATAGAATTAGATGATTATAATATTAAAAAATTATTAATATTATTGTGGGCTAATATTACTAATGAAGAAATGCTAAATATAGATGATTTTGTACAGAAATATATCGATTTTATTAATAATAATGATTTAAATGGTTTATGTGGTAATACTGAAATTAGTGGTTTAGGAAAAATAAATTTTAAATTTGATAAACAATCATATAAGCAGGAAACTCCATATTGCTTTAATTCATATTTTAGTGATATAATAAACGGGCATGAAGAAATTTATCATTTACCAAGAATTAGTTATGGATTAAAAGATGATAAGTGTTACATATATGCAATTCAAAATAAAGAAAAGAATGATGATACTTTATTATATAATGAATTAGTAAAGAAAAAGATGAATTCTTTAAATAGTGGAGTAAAAAAATATCGTAATGTTAGTCCATCAGCTTTAACATCTTTAATACTTTTTTTATTTATTTTAAATAGTTATAATATTAATGATATTGAAGTAGTATGTAATTTACCTATTAGACATCAAAATAGAAGATTAGTTAATGATTTTAAATTAAAAAGAGATTATACTATTAAAAGTATTGATGAAATAGAAAAACTTAAATTAATTATGGAAAATGAAGATATTAGAATAAAAGATAATACTATTTTAAAATTTCAAAATAATTTTAGAAGATTAGTTAATCATTTTGCTGTAGTACTTTCAGTATCTCCTAATGAATTAAATGAAAATTTATTTTTAACTATTAATTCAATGGATAGTAATAATTATTTTATTAAAGAAATAGTAAATAATATAGAAATGAGGAAAGATTATGGGAAGAGCTTATGAAGTAAGAAAAGCAAGTATACAAAAGACAGGCGCTGCTAAAGGTAAGATTTATTCTATGTATGCAAGAGAAATATATCAAGCAGCAAAAACAGGAGGAACAAGTATGGATGCTAATGCATCTTTAAAAAGATTAGTAGATAAAGCAAAAAAAGAACAAGTTCCATCTGATATTATTAAAAGAGCTATTGATAAAGTAAATAGTGGTGCTGATGAATCATATGAAAATGTAATGTATGAGTTATTTGGCCCAGCTGGATCTACATTGATAGTAGATTGCTTGACTGATAATTTAAATAGAAGTGTTAGTAGCGTTAGAGCTGTTATTAATAAATGTCACATTAAAATGGG
>CACYFN010000072.1 GCA_902773675.1 uncultured Erysipelotrichaceae bacterium
TTTAAAAATGCTATTTTAATTCCTGATAGATTTCATATTGTAATTCAAGTAAGAGATGCACTTGATAAAACAAGAATAAAATTATGTTATAAATCTAATACTAACTACAATAAATTAAAAAAATATTGGAAATTAATTCTTAAAAATGAAGATGAATTAGATGATATGAATAAAAAATATAGTAAGCATTTTAAAAAGAAAATGACACAAAAAGAAATAGTTACATATTTAATTAATACAAATGAAGTTTTATTTACTACTTATAATCTATATCAAGGCATTATTAAATCCATTGATAAGCGAGATAAGAAAACATTTTTAAGTATTATTCATAATGTTAATAAAAATATATCTACATACGCTAAAAAGGCTATTAAAACATTTATTAATATGGAAAAATATATAGTTAATGCATTTGACTATGAATATTCAAATGGAATTGTAGAAGGAACTAATAACTTAATAAAACAAATTAAACATACAGCATGTGGATATAGAAAATTTAGCCATCTAAAAGCACGTGTTATGTTAATTAAAGGATTACTTAATCCCATTAAAGCACAATAAAAGAAGGTCTTATTTTGACCTCCTATATCAATTCATTTATCATTAGTTTTTGGTTCCACCAACGCTACTTGACAAAGAACCTTAATTTTTAAAATTTAATAAACTTTACAAAAAAAGATAGATTCCTCTATCTTAATAATAATTCATTATTTAATTTCAATTTGTTTTGTTTCACATTCTTTATCATCTGGATTAACTTTAGGTACTTCAATTTTTAAAATACCATTTTTAAATTCTGCTTGAATATCTTCTTCTTTAATATCATCACCTACATAGAAATTTCTAGAACATTCACCATAAAATCTTTCTTTTCTAACATATTTTGCTTCTTCATCTGAATTATCTTCTTTTTCTACTTTAGCAGATATTTCTAAGTATCCCTTATTTAATGCTAACTTAATATTTTCCTTAGAAAAACCAGGTAAATCAACATCAATAATATATTTATCCTTAGTCTCTCTAATATCAGTTTTCATCAAACTTTTTTCTTTTTTACTAAGAAATCCATCATCAAAAAAATCATCAAACAAATCAAAATTGCTTCTTGGTACTAACATCATATATATCATCTTCCTTTCTTTAGTGTGTTACTAAATGGTAGCACATACAATCCTAATACCTGTAATAGTATTCCCTATTACAAAATAATCATACCACATATTTTAGCACTTGTCAAGAGGGAGTGCTATTTTATTAAAGAAATTATTTTAAATATTATAAATATAACTAAATTAGATATAACTATAGTAGCACCAGTAGGAGTAGCATTTAAATAAGATACTATTAATCCTATAATAAAAGATAACAATGATATAACTATACTAAATATAACTACACTTCTAAATTTTTTAAATATTTGTAAAGATGATAAAGAAGGAAATATTATTAAACTAGATATTAATAAAGAACCCATTAATCTCATACCAATAACTACTACAATTGAACATAATGTAGCAAATATAATATTATATAAATTAGTATTAATACCTATTGATTTAGCAAATCTTTCATCAAATGTAATAGCAAATATTTTATTAAAAGAAATAATATATATAAGTATAACTATAATAGATAATATAATACTTATAATAACATCACTATTATTAATAGATAAAATACTTCCAAATAAATAATTATTAATATCTGTATTAACACCAGTAATAGATATTAAAAATGTTCCAATAGCTAAACTACTAGCAGATATTAGTGCAATAGCAGAATCACCATGTATTTTATTATTTTCATTTAATTTAAGTATTAGAAATGACACTATAACTACAATAGGAATAGCAAATTCAAGAGGTGCAAAACCTAATATAGTAGCAACAGCAAATGCCCCAAATCCAACATGAGATAAACCATCACCTATCATAGAATTTTTTCTAAGTACTAATGATACACCTATAAGTGATGCACATAATGATATTAAAATACCAACTACAAATGCTTTAACCATAAATGAATAAGAAAACATATCTATTATACTACTTATCATGATGAATTCTCCTTACAAAATCTTTAGTACTACCAAAGAATATATCATCTTCTCTTAAAGATAATATCTTATTACCAATTAAATTATCATGATCTAAATCATGCGTAATCATTATAATAGTAATATGATGATTTTCATTTAAATCATTAATTAATTTATATAAATCTTTTTTAGATTTACTATCTAAATTATTAGAAGGTTCATCAAGTATTAATAATTTAGATGTTGCACATAAACTTCTAGCTAGTAATACCTTTTGTCTTTGTCCACCTGATAAATCACAAAAACATTTATCTTTTAAATTTTCTATACCTAATATTTTTAAATTATTAATAGCTATTTCCTTATCATTTTTCTTATAGAATAAAGTTTTATTTAAACATCCAGATAATACTATTTCAAAAACAGAAGCTGGAAAATTAGCATCTACTTTCGCCTCTTGAGGCATGTATCCAATAAAATTTTGTTTTAAATTATTATAAATTACTTTACCTTTCATAGGCTTAATTAAGCCTAATATACCTTTTACTAAAGTAGATTTACCTGATCCATTAGGGCCAACTATACATATAAAATCATCTTCTTCAATATCTAAATTAATACCCTTAAGAACAATTTGATTATCATAACCTAAACTTAAGTTTTTTAAACTAATTAAACTCATTAATTTAAAGCCTCCTTTAAAACTTTGATATTATCTTTCATTAAATCTACATAAGTAACACCCTTATCAAATTCATCTTGTGTTATATTATGAGCACTATTAAACTTAAGTACCTTAGTACCTGTTTCACTAGCTATCGTATCAGCTATCTTATTATTAGAAAGTTCAATATGAAAGATAACTGGTATATTATCACTCTTTACTTTATCAATTAAAAACGAAATAGTTTTAGCACTAACTTCAGTTTGTTCTGAGCATCCTGGAAAAGCAGCATAATAATTAAGATTATATTCTTTAACAAAATATAAAAGTGGGAATCTATCTCCAAATATTAATTCTTGTCTTTTACTATTATTAACAATATCTCTAATCTCACTATCAATTTCTGTTATTTCATCAATATATTTATTAGCATTATCTTCATAAAAATCATTATTATCAGGATCTATATCTTTAATTTCTTCTTTTAATTTATTAATTATTTTAATAGCATTCACTGGACTTGTCCAAACATGTTCATCAAATTCCTTATCTTCTTCTTCAGCATCCATGCCATCTTTAATTTCTTCATCACGTAGATCTACTAAATCCATAAGTTTAATAATACTTTTATCATCTTTATTAATATCATCTAAAACATCGTCAATCCAAGAATCAGATTCTCCACCTACATAAACAAACAACTTACTATTATTTATATCAATTATATCTTGAGGTGTAGGTTCATAACCATGCATCTCCATTCCAGGTTTTAATAACATTTTAACTTCAATATCACTATTCTTTGTAATACTTCTTACAAAATCATAGCTAGGAAAATTAGTAGTAACTATAGTTATTTTATTACTCTTACTATTTCTGCACCCACATATAACTAATAATATAATTAAAAAACTAAATATTTTCTTCATAACAACCTCCACAATTATTACATATACCATTAATAATAATATGATCCTGATTTAATTTAAACTTATGATGATTTAATATATGATTAGATAGATCAATTATACAATCACAATCAATATGAATCATCGAACCACATTTATCACACTTCAAATAAAAATGATTATGATTATCACATTTCTCTAAATAATGATAATAAGTTATATTATCTTTAATATCTTTACTAATTAATCCCTCATCAACTAATTTATCTACTAATCTATATATAGTAGTTAAACCAACATTACCATCTAACTCATTATATATATCTTTAATAGTAAAATCTTTATTTATATTTTTAATTTTATTAATAATTATATCTTTTTGTTTAGTATTATAAGAACTATTTCTTTGCATATTTCCTCCAAATTGAAAATAATTTTCACATTCAATTATACATAATTTTTAAAAAATTGCAAGAAAAAAAGATCAATGATAGTGTAAAATGGTTTCGGATAGACAAAAAAAGAAAGACCGGTTATAATAGTTAATCACAAACAAAAACTTAAACGGAGGTCTTTCCATGAACATGA
>CACYFN010000073.1 GCA_902773675.1 uncultured Erysipelotrichaceae bacterium
GTGAACTTTTTTCAATATTAATATTAAAAAATACTAGGCATTTCAATATATCTAGTATTTTTGTTCACATTTCTCAAAAGTTCACTTTATCTACATAATGTGAACATTCACATTATATTGATTTATTACTTTATAATATTAAATATAAATGTTATGTAGTAGTAGAATTAAAGGTAACAGAACTAAAAAAAGAACATACAGGACAAATTATGACATACATGAATTATGTAGATAAAAATATTAAAACCATTGATGAGTATGAAACGATTGGAATTATAATATGTAAACGAGATAATGAGTATGTTATCAAATATTGTTCTTATGATAGAATAATTGCTAGAGAATATGAATTAGTGTGATATAATAAATTTGGAGTTGATAATATGGAGAGTATGCCAAGAGAAAAAATTGAAGAAATAGCATTAAAAATTCTTTATAGTGGCGATATAATAGCAAAACATGGTACATCAGTAAAAAATGCTTTAAGTATAATAAATACAGGATTTGATTTTCAACGAACAAGTTTTGTTATGCAAGTAAGTAAAAAAATTGAACCGTTATGTGGTTATGGTTGGAAAGAAAATGGTCCAAACGATTCAGCAAATGTTATTATTGAAATACCACGAGAATTTTTTATGGATTTATTACATATGTCTGATATTGATGAATACAATGAATGGATACAAAATATAATAAATAAAGATATGCAACAAACTGTTTTAGATAATGTTACTAAATTTGAATTTATTGAAGCAAAAAAATCGGGAAGTTTTTTTGTACCTCCATCTTTTAAGGCCCATATACCACAGGAATTTATTGTAGGCGCATTTATTTGGTGTAATGGAAAAACATATTTAAATCTAAAAGAAGGAGAAAGTGCATTAGATAATTTGAACTTTATTCCAAATGAAAGGTTTTATTTAAATTTACCATCAGAGGAAAAAAATAAACTATTAGATGAGATCAGACAAAAATTAGGAATTGAAGATAAAGGTAAATCACTATAATATGTAAAGAAATTATAGAAATATATATTTTTTGATAATTAATGTATGAAAATTCTATGAAATAAGTAATTAATTATATAATAAAATGTGCTATAATATGTCCAGGAGGTTTTTATGGAATTATTAGTTGATAATAAAGATAAAAAGGTATTTATTGATGATGATAAGTATTATACTATGCTTGATATGGGAGTTTATGTAGGATATAGATTACGCTTATGGTATGAAAATAATCCGGTTATATGGAAATTGATGCTTCTAGATGAAGTATCTAAAAATGGGCAATATAAGCATATTGAAGCATTAATTGATGATAAAGGAGACTATAGTAGATTATTAGTTGAAATTAATAATGTTAAGAGAGTAATATTAATAAATAATGGATGTGTTTATAGTGATTCTATTGTATCTAATTTTAGTTTTGATGGTATAAGTGACGATAGTTTTTATGCTTTAGATGAGGAAATATATTCTGATAAAATCGTACCATTAGATAAGTATTTTGGTGGTACACAAAGCTTTTATTTAAAAGGTAAACTTTATACTGGTGAAGTAGTAAATAATAATTTAGTTATTGATTTTTTAAATAAAAATAATGAATTAGTAGAATTTATAGAATCAGATAAAAAAATAAAAACAAAATAAAAAATTGCATAAAAGCAATTTTTTTTTGTATATAATTTAAATAGTTGAATATATTATTATTAGATTAATAAATGTTTATTTGGGTACGCTATCGTATTAGCGTTTATATAGATGGAGAAATTTTCTCCAAAAAAATAATTCTTTTGAATTATTTTTTTAATAGATGCATTACTGCAGAACTATTTTTATATATTAAATGTAATGGCTTATTTATAATATAATTTAAATCTCCCATATATTCATAAACTGTTGATCCAAAGTTTAATTTAAAATTAGTCAATCCTTCATATTTGCTATTTTTTAAATTATAGTTAGCAATGCCACCTAGATTAAATGTTTTAAATCCTTCTTTAGCAAATTTTTCTATTAATTTCCAAATAAGTAAATGTTTAGAATTTAATTTTTTATATGTTTTATCATAACCATCCATAATCATGTATGCTTCTGTTTTATTTTTAATAATTAATACAGATGATGTAACTATTCCTTTTGGGTATTCTTTTAATAATTTAGTTGCATATATTAATTCTTCTTTTAGTGAATTTAGTTTATTTTCTTCTTTTAGTTTTATATTAATATATTTATTATTATTATCTTTTCCAGCATTTTTAAATACATTATCATTAGCAATATTGCATTTATTGGTTTGTTTTTTATATTGATATTGAATACTTCTTACATAATCATCTGTATCAAGTAAGGAATAATACAATTCAATATTATTTTCTTTTTTAAAATAAGAATAAATATCTTCAAAATATTTTAAGTCTCTTGGATATTTATTTTTAGTTTGTAAAAATAATTTATCTAATTCTTTTTCATTACCTTGAAATATTTTTATTCCTTTTGTATCAGCAGTTCTTATTTTGGTTTTAAAACTTTTATCTATTTTATTAAATAATTGCTGAATATTTGTTGATAGTGGAATTACTGCTTCAAATCTTGGCTTTAAACTTTCAAAGTAGTTATTATACCCTAAATGTTTATATCCTAATTGTTTTAGATTATCAAATGTATTATTATAATTATTGTTAGCTATAAATTGTTTGTTTTGAAATATACTTTTTACAATTGGAGGATTAAGTCTTATACCAATAACGTGCATTTTTTTTAATTGTTTTTTTAGAAGTTCAGTAAATTCTTTAAGTAATTCTAAATTATTATAATCTATAATATATCCACGAGGAATATAAGCATATTTAAATCCATATGTTTTTTTTATAAGAATTAGACTTGCTCCATATATTTTATTATTATCTATTATTCCATAGTAGTAGCACTCAAATCCTTGTTTAGTCATAGTAAGTGCATAGTTACTACTTTGGTATAATGATGTATAATTGTTTTTTGTGAATGTATTAAATTCATCATTTGTTAGTTCTTTTAATATCATATATAATCCTCCTAACAGGTATATTATATCATAAATTTTAAAAAATATATATGTATAAAAATTATATTTATACATAATATGTATTGGTGAATATGATGATTAAAATAGGTATTCCTAGAAGTTTATTTTATTTTTACTATAAGGATATATGGATTAATTTTTTTAAAGAATTAGGTATAGATATTGTTATTAGTCCTAAAACAAATAAGGAGATAATTAATCTTGGTATGAAATATGCTACTGATGAGATGTGTTTATCTTTAAAAAATTATATTGGACATGTTGCTTATTTAAAAGATAAATGTGATTATATATTAATACCTAGGATTGATAATTATGGTAGTTATAATCAAACTTGTACTAATTTTTTAGCTATTTATGATTATATTAATAATATTTTTGATATAAAACTACTTAATTATAATGTTGATTTAAATCATAAAGAAACTGAAAATAAAGGATTAATTAATTTAGTAACTAAATTAGGTATTTCTAAGAAAAAAGCATTATATGCTTATGATATTGCTTGTATGAAGAATAAAAAAGTATTAAAAGAAAAACAAATTAAAAATTATAGTAAATTAAATGATAATAGATTAAAAATACTATTAGTAGGACATTCTTATAATATATCTGATGAATTTATAGGAATTCCTATTATTAAACTTTTAAAGAATATGAATATTTCAATTATTTATAGTGATCAATTTGATAGTAAAATATCTAATGATAATTCTTGTTTATTAACTCCTAATAATTATTGGAAATATAGTAAAGAAATAATAGGACCTATTAATTTAGTTAAAAACAAAATTAATGGTATTATATTTTTATCTACTTTTCCATGTGGGGTGGATAGTTTAGCTAATGAACTTGTAATGCGTAATATTAGTATTCCATATTTAAATATAATTATAGATGATCTTGATTCTTTATCAGGAATAGAGACAAGAATGGAAAGTTTTATTGATATAATACATGAAAAAGTTAGTGTAGAATAAGTGTGGAGTTTTTCCACTAAAAAATAGCTTTATTAATGATTTAATTTTAATATATTAGAAACGGATAGTCAATATCTGTTT
>CACYFN010000074.1 GCA_902773675.1 uncultured Erysipelotrichaceae bacterium
TAAAGCAGTACAATAAAAATATATTGCACTGCTTCAAAAGCATTACGAATTTTGATTACCCATTGTAATAAGTTTTCTCGGCATAAAATCACATTAACAATATAGTTTATTCATATATCAAAAGTTGCACTTGACTTTTTAATTAATAAGAAAGAAAAAAAACAACCTAAGTTGTTTTATAATACAAATACTACTGTATAATAAATAGCAAATGTAGCCAACATTAATGCTCCTTCTAATCTATTTAATTTCTTTTTAGATATTGAGAAAACAAATAACATAGCAGCAGATAATATAAAGAATATTAAATCCATATTAGTAAAATTATTTGCTTTTATGCCTCCAAATATAGATACTGGAACACCTAATACCATACAAATATTAAAGATGTTACTTCCAATGATATTACCTACTAAAATATCTTGTTCACCCTTTATAGATGAAATAATAGTTGTAACTAATTCTGGTAATGATGTACCAAATGCGATAATAGTTAAAGATATTAATCTTTCACTCCAACCAATCATTCTCGCTATATTAGAAGCACTATCTACTACAAAATTACTTCCTATTACTATTCCACCTAAACCAATAATTACAAATGAAATTGATTTTATTAATCCATATTTTGGTTCTTCCTTTTCTTTGGTAGTTTTTCTATCTTTAATAGCTATAGATATTATGTAGTATAAGAATACACCAAATACTAATATAATAGCTAATGCATCAGATCTAGTTATCATATTTATTTTAGAATGATCTAAGAATAAATCAGCTATTTGTGATACTAGTAATAATGTAATCATAATACATAATGGTATCTCTTTTCTAACGGTATTATTTTTTATTGTTATTGGAGCTATTACTGCTGCTACTCCTAATATTAATAATATATTAGTTATATTACTACCAATAACATTTCCTAAAACCATATCACTACTACCACTAGCTAATGCTTTAATAGATACTGCAAGTTCTGGAGCACTTGTACCAAAAGCTACTATAGTTAAACCAATTAATATTTTTGGAACTTTAAAATTAGCTGCAGTACTCGATGCTCCATCTACAAATATATCTGCTCCTTTTATTAGAACAACAAATCCTAATATTAATAATACAATCTGTAATAACATATAATTACTCCTATTCTATATTACTTTTAATAACTTCTTTACCTTTAGAATCTTTATAACACCAAATTACATCTACATTATATTTTTTTGCGATATCAATTCCATCATAATAATCATTTATAAATAATAAATTAGCTGCTAATTCTGTATTATATACATCATTACCTACTACAGTAACACTAATCATACTATTAGTCATGGTTTTATTTTTAGCATCTACTATACTACTATATAATTCATTATCATATTCAAAATTATTATAATAAATACTTTTAGTAACAATGTATTTATTTTGAATATTAAATACTTTTAAAACATCATCACTAAATGGATTAGATATAGCTATTATATAATCTTCATTATTGATATTCTTTCCTGTTAAAACTTCATTACTGGTATTAATAAAGTAATAATCGATATTAACACTTTCTAAGTATTCTTTTGTTAATTTATTAATATACCCTTTTATAAATTGATTAAAATCTAAATTAATATGATTATTATCTAATACATTATTTTTAATTTTTATTTTATCAATATTAGTATTAATACTCTTTAATTCTTCTTTAGTTGGAATAGAATTATTTTGATAATCTTTATTCCATAAATCAATTAAATTTCCTGTATTAATACTTAATGTACCATTACTATCTTTGTATAATTTAAGACCATATTCAATTAAATTATTCATATCATTACTTACCTTAATCTTTTTATCTTTTGAATTATTATTATAAATATATGATATTTCACTATTACTATTATCTTTATTTAATATATCTTCATATTTTTTATAAATATTTTCAATATAATCAAAGGTATTATCTGCTTTATCTTTAGATGTAGTATATAATTTAATATTTATATTACTATCAAAAAAATCTAGATTCTTTTGGTATTCCTTTAATTCTTTTTTAGAACATCCAGTTAATATTAGAAAAATTAAGATCAAAATAATAGTTTTAATTTTCAATATTATTACCTGTCTTTTGTTCTTCTTTAAGTTTTAATTTTTCTAATTTTAATTTTAATTTTTCTAATTCTTTTTCTTCTTTTAAACGATATTTTTCTATTATCTTTGCTTCTTCTTCTTTAATTTTCTTTTCATTTTGAACCATTTCAAAGCTAGGACTACTAAGAACTTTTTTATAAATATTATATCCTTCATCTACTAAAGATGGTAATTCACCTTCTAATATCTTTTTAACTTTATCTTCAAATTCATCAATATCTTTAGCTTTATATACATTAACTCCATCATTAAGCCATTCATCAAAAACAGGAATATCTCTAATAAGTGCGGGAATCTTAGCAGCACATGCTTCAATTATAGGTATTCCTTCTGTTTCTTCTAAAGTAGGAAATAAATATAAGTCACATCCACTATAAGCACCTCTTAATACTTCTGGTTCTACATATCCTGCAAATATTAAATTATCTAATTTAGTATTTACTGCATCACTTATTTTCTTAGGAGAATAAGCAAGATTAGAATATCCAAACCAAATAAATTTATATTGAGGTAATCTTTTAGCTAGTTCTACAAAATCAAGTATTCCTTTTCTTTCAATATATAAACCTACTCCCATAATAACTTTATCAGTATCTTTATATTTGTATTTTTTTCTAAATTCTTTACCTAATTTTTCATTTTTTTCAAAAAATTTAACATCAATACCATTACTAATAGCTGTTATAGGATTTTCTAAGCCATAGCCTTCTAGTAATTTTTTAGAATATGGAGTTGGAGTTAAAATATGATCACCTAAACTATAACAAGTAGTAATCCATTTCTTAAATAATGGAGCAACTTGATTAGAAAGTTTAAATGAATTACGGAAATCTTCTTCCGTAGAATGAGCATGATATATAACTTTCTTACCTTTTCTTTTAGCTTCTTTAGCTATCATAAAAGATTTTAGACCATAAAAATTAATATGTACTAAATCATAATCATCATTAGGATCAGTAGTATACTCAATATTATTTTCTTTTAATGCTTGCATTTGATGCTTAATAGCTTTACCAAGTCCTGATTTTTCAATAGATTTCTGTAGTTCTGTATATAATAGTATTTTCATCTTATCACCAATTAGATTATAGCACTAAATTTTCTAATAAGCAATATTAACTAGTATTACATCTTCACCTATTTTTTCAATTTGATTCCATTTAATTATAATTTCTTTATTACTAAACATAGAAATTATAAATTTATATTTTTCAACTATTAAACCTGTAGTATTTCCATTAGAATCAAGACTAATATCAATAATATTACCAATCTTTTTACCGTCAGAAACACTTACAACATCTTTATTTTGTAACTCTGATAAACGCATAAAACCACCACTTAATTATATTCATCTCATAAGTCTTTTAATATTATCTAAACCACTTTTTTCAATACGAGATATTTGAGCTTGCGATATACCAATCTCACTAGCTAGTTCCATTTGCGTTTTACCTACCATGTATCTCTCCATAATAATATATTTTTCTTTTTCTTTTAATTTATTAATAGCTTCTCTTAAAGAAATCTTTGTATCTATATCATACATATTATTTTTCTTATCTTCTAATTGATCAGCAAGATATATAGTATCACCACCATCATTATATATTGGCTCAAACATACTAACAGTATCCTTCATCGAATCAAGAGCATTACTTACTTCTAGTTCAGTTAAACCTAATTCATTAGCAATCATACCTATAGTTGGTTCTTTATTAAGTTTATTAGTTAAATCTTCTTTAACTTTTAATGCTTTATAAGCAATATCTTTAATACTACGGGCAACTCTAACACTATTATTATCTCTTAAATATCTTTTTACTTCACCTAGTATCATAGGAACTGCATATGTTGAAAATTTTACTTCATGTGAAAGATTAAAATTATCAATAGCTTTTATAAGTCCAATACACCCTACTTGAAATAAATCATCTAAATTATCAGTCCTATTATTATATTTCTTTAAAATACTTAAAACTAACTTTAAATTACCATTAATTAACTCATCTTTAGCTAAACTATTACCACTTTGATAACTCTTAAACAAATTAATCATTTCTTCATTACTTAATACTTTAATATTCGCAGTATTCACGCCACAAATCTCTACTTTATGACGTGCCATATATTTCTCCTTTCTTAATATATATTGAAGAAATATATTTTATTTTAAACAAAAATAAGAGTATAAACTCTTATTTAATCATTTTTATTTATATTTAAATAACACTTCTCTTTAAGAAATTTAAATATTATTTTATTATCATTTGATTCATAAAAATCAATTAACATTTTTTTATATTCTTCTATTTTTTCAGTTGGAATTACTATTAATCCTTTTCCTTTTGAAATTAAATAATGATTAGCAAAGATAACCGATGTTCTTTTATTTCCATCAATAAACATTTGCTTCCTTACTACATATAATAATAATTCAATTGCTTTATCAACATCACCTTTTTTTTGATTAATTATATTATTAATATTTTCTTTAATATCAGATTCAATAGGAATATTAGGAGTCCAATTTGTTCCACCAATTTTAACAGGTACACTTCTTAAATTACCAGCATTATAGTAAAATCCCTCTTCTACTAATTTGTTAATAGTACATAAAATTGAATAATTTGTTGGGGAAAGTATAACACTTTTATTTAATATAAATTCCCATGAATGCTTTAAATTTACAATTTTTAAAACATCTTCCGATGACATATTATTAACTTTACCACCTTCAATAATATTTTCTGTATCTGATAAAGTTGTAGCAACTCCTTCAAGTATAGCCTGCTTGTAAATTGTATCAACTAAACGTTTTTTAGCAAAATCTATATTTATACTTACTTCTTTAGTTAATTCTTTATCGATATAATTTAGTTCTTTTAACTCTTTTTCAATTTTTCTAATATCTTTTTTTACTTCTTTTGCTTTAATATTATTATTTAATATTAAATTGTATAATTCATCAGTATATTCTCCAATATATTTAGTTGATTGTAAACCATCTTCTTTTGTATGAGTATAAATATACTTATTATTATCTTTTTCTCTTATTTCAACTGATCCATAAATCATATTTTCTAATTCATATTGTTTTATCTGTTTTTGATTTAATAAATCTAGTATTTTTATTTGATTATCCATGCTTATCACCTCTATAATGTATTATAGCACTTTTTTTTAAAATGTGAAACTTTTTTTGCATTTATACTAGAAAAAATTTCACACAATATTATAACTTTATTTCAATTTTTTATATAGTGTTACTATATAAATATATTTAAATGCATATAATAAAATTATTCTCTTATTACTTAATACTTTAATATTCGCAGGATTCACGTCACAAAATTCTACTTTATGACGTGCCATATATTTCTCCTTTCTAAACTTATATTGAAGAAATATATTTTATTTTAAACAAAAATAAGAGTATAAACTCTTATTTTTTACTAATTAATAACTGCTTTTATATTAATTGTTTTAGATTGTCCACAAGGAGTAGTAATAGTAATTGTTTTATCATATGCATAATAATTTGTTGTAGCACTTGTTCTTAAAGAATCACTTTCTACATCAAGGCCATTTCCAGTTATATAAGCTGGAACATTAGTTGTTATTGTAACTTTATTTCCGTCATAAGCACCATTTATATAGGTTGCAGGATTTCCATATATGTTAGTAATCGTTACATCTAATTTATCTTCATAAGGTGACCTGCTCCCACCACTTAATAGAAGTGGGGGCTTCCCTCTTAAGTAATAACAAGTATTACATACAAGTAACGACAGTTGGCCCAACCACCGAATATTTCTCTTCTATATCTTCAAAAGAAATATTATATTGCATTCTAAATCCTTCTAGTGCTATATTTAATGCACCATTTATATCTCTATCTAGGATATTTCCACAATCACATTTATAAATTCTATCAGATAATGATAAATCTTTTTTTATATTTCCACAACAAGAACATTTTTTACTAGATGGAAAATATTTATCTACTTTAATTAGTTTTTTATTATTTTTTTCCATATAATAATTTAATAGTGTTGTAAATTTACCATAAGAATTATCATAAATACTCTTTCCATAATGATTGTGTTTACTCAA
>CACYFN010000075.1 GCA_902773675.1 uncultured Erysipelotrichaceae bacterium
ACTTGCTATACAGCAGTTAGAAGGTGGAACTTATACAGTAGATACTGTACTTCAAGTTATAAAACAAATTACAGACTGGGCAATTGCAATTGGAATGTCGCTTGCAGGTGTTGCAGTAGTTATTAGTTTTATTATGTATGCAGTTGTTGATGTTGACCAGAAACCAAGAGTAAAAACTAGAATTACCCAAACACTAGTAGGAATAGGTGGAATTATTATTTCAGTATCATTAGTTAATATTATTATTAGATTATTTTCATAGGAGTAATGCCTTATGATGACAAAAGTATTTGACCTACTTAGAAGTTTAGGTTGGTATTTAATTAAATTTATTTATGATTTAATAGATGCATTACTATCTATAATAAAGAAATTAAATGCGTTTGATATAATTAGTTCTTTATCTAACAATCAAGCATTTAGAACCTTTTATTCAGGTGTAATGGCAATCGCAATAACACTTTTCGCACTTGTTATTGTATGGCGATTTATAAATAAAATATTAGATCCAGATGAAGATGCAAGTATTAAAACTATTATGGTTGAAATAGCTAAATGTGGAGCACTTATAATGTTATCTACGTTTTTATTTGTTCAAGTATCTAATTTTTCTATAAAACTTGCTAATTATACAGGTAGCATATTTGAAACAAGTACAAATTCTACTATGAGTAAAACAATGCTTGGTATGTTTATTTCATACAAAGATAATTATAAAAATAGTGATAAGTTTAAAGAGAGTAAAACTATTAAGCAATTAATAGATGATGATTCTTTTGATAAAGATGAGCTATATATAGATAAATATGTTACTAAATCAAGAATAATATTATCTGATAAAAAAGACTATAAATATGAAATAAATTGGTTAATGGCAGTAATATGTGGAGGATTTTTTCTTTATAGTTTATTCTTCGCAGGAATAATGCTAGGTAGAAGACAAATAGAATTTCTGTTTTTATTTTGTATCTCTCCTATAGTTTTTGCAACCAGCGTTTGTAATAAACAAAGAAGAGGGGCAGTAATAGAGCAATTAGTATCACTCGCTTTACAGAGTGCAGTAGTTATGGTAATAGTAAGTCTTAGTGTAATGGTAATGCAAGAAGTAAATGTTACCACATTCTTTAAAAATCACTTTATGGATATAACTACTAAGTCATTACTATATATTGGATGTGCAACTTTTATTCTAACAGGTAGTCAAGTTATAAATAGGTTTATTGGTAATAATGTTAGTGCTAATTCTGGTCGTGAACAATTAATGTCTTTAATGGGATATGGAAAAATGGCAGGTATTGGTGCAACAATAGGTGCAGGAACACTAGTAGGTGGCGGTTTACTTGCAACAGGTGAGGCAATAAAAGGAACTAAATATGTAGGCTCACATGCAACATCACAATTAGGTTCTGCACTTACTTATGCAGGTACAAATATTAGTGGAGAACCTAAAACTAGAATACAAGAACTTGCAACATCGATAGGAGCTAAAATGACTACTGCAGGATATCGAGGATTAAATAAAAACAATAATTCAAATAAGTTCACTGCAAGTGATGCATTTATTAATGCAGGGGCTAGTAGTTTAAATAATGCTGTTAGAAAAGTAATGCCAAGAGCAAGTTATAATCCTTCTTATTATAGAAGAAGAAAAATGATGTAAAAGGAGGTTAACATGTATATAACACTTAAATCAATAAAAAGAAATTTAGGTTTTAAAGGAATAGAAATACAAGATGTTATTATCGCACTTCCGATAGTAATATTATTTATTGTATTCTTTTGTTTTACAAGATTTAAAATACCATCAATCATATTTCTAATGTTAGGTATTTTTTCTTTATTACCTATTAATGTTAGTAAGAAAAATAGAATGTATAAAGTAGTTATTCTAGTTGTTAAGTATTTATTTAGAACAAAGATATATGTTTATAAAAAGAAAGAGGTGAGATGATGGCTTTTACACTCAAATTAAAAAATGAGAAAAAAGATAAGAGTGAGAAAAAGAAGAAAAAAGAGATTAATATAATTAAAAAGTTTATTATAAAGAAATTAAAGAGAAAAAAGCCTGTATATTATAATAGGCGAGTCTTAAAGAAAAAGTTTAAGAATGCTGAATTTTATACAAATACAGATTTTGTATCAGATAAAGGTATTATTAATCTTAAAGATGGAACATTTGCTAGAGTTTTTTCTGTTGATGCTATTGATTTATCATTAACATCAAATATTCAAAAGAACAACTTTTTTAATCAATTAAAATATCTTTATCAAGTTAAAGGCTTGAATCTTCGAATGTATAAACTAGATGATAAAATAGATTTGAATGCTAATAAAGATTATTATAGTAAATTAATTGATGAATTTAGTTATGACGAGGCTAAAGTAAATTTCTTAAAAGAAAGTAAAGAAAGATTTGAATATCTAGAATCACAAAACTTAACTACAACTAGTAGATACTATTTTGTATTAGTTTGTGAAAATGAAAAACTACTAGAATATATGGTTGAACAATTAGAAATGCACTGTAGTACAATTACACCTAGAATTAATATTAAAATGATTACTAATAAACTTGAAATATATCAGTTTTTAGTTAATCTATATTCAACAACTGGTGCATCTTTAGAACAATTAATGTGGTGTGATTTAATCGAGTTAATTGTTCCTTTTTTCGTACAGGAATGTGTATCATGCATTAAAAATGATGATGAAGATATTCAGATAGTAACGATTAAAAGATTGCCACCATTTATTGATGAGTTGTTCTTTGAACACATATTTAATTCACCAAATACACGAAGTTGTATTCATGTAAAAGATACAATTCCAACAGAAGAATTAATTAGAAGATTAGATAATAATTATGAGTTTTTATTATCAGAACGTACTACGACAAGAAAATTATCTGATGCAACAGAGATGGATGCAGAAAAAGAAAACTTCAAACTTTTAATGACACAAATAAAAAATGGCGATGAAAAGATTAAAGAAGTTGACCTTATTATTGTAATTAAAGGTACTAAAAAAGAAAGAGAAGATAAGGTTAAAGAATTAAAAACACTTGCGGACCAACACCATATAAAGCTAGAAGTTCCAAGAACAAGACAGATGGAAGGTTGGCAAGCATTTGATATTACTAAAGATGGTTTTGAAGATTATCATTGCTATTTACCTAGTCTAACTTTAGCTGCATCTTTTCCGCTTACCATTACATATTTTAATGATAAAACAGGCTATATGTTAGGTGCAGATAGTCATACTGGGCTACCTACCATATTTGATATGTTTTATAAAGACGCAACACGTCCATCAAGTAATTTAGCGTTAATTGCATCTACTGGTGGAGGTAAAAGTTTTACACTAAAAAAGATGATAATAAATGAATTATATCGAGGTAATAAGATATTTGTGTTTGACGCAGAAGGTGAATATCAAAAATTAATTAAGAAAAATAATGGTGAATATATTGATATGTATTCATCAAGTGGTGGAATAATTAATCCTTTACAAGTTAGATTTTTACCTAGTGATAGGGAAGAAAAAGATGATAATGATATAGATAAAATTAATTATGAAGATTGTCCACTTGCTAAACATTTAGGCTCACTTGAAACATTTATTAAGTGTGCTTTTGAAGAAATAAGCGAAAGTGAAGTTGTAGTATTACTAGACATGATAGAAAAACTTTATAAGAGATTTGGAATTACTAAAAATACTAAAATATCATCTTTAGAAAGACTTGAGAATAAAGATTATCCAATCTTTTCTGATTTAATTAATTTTGTGCCTGAATATAAAAAAATGATAGTTAATCCAGTACAATTACAAATTATAGATAAACTAGAGATATTACTTGATAGATTTAATGTTGGAATTGATGCAATTTTATTTAATGGTTATACATCAGTTAAACTAGATTC
>CACYFN010000076.1 GCA_902773675.1 uncultured Erysipelotrichaceae bacterium
GTTCTAAATGTTTTGATGTTTAATAGTAATAATAAAGTAAAAATAAAGACTAAGTTAAAGTAAGTAATTACTTGCTTTTTTTTGATAATAAATATATAATAAGTTTACTTTGGGTGATGTAAATGGAAGAATATAAAGAGATTGAAAGAAGCATTATTACTAAATATCGTAAGGATATATGGAGTAAGTTTGTTAGATGTATTAGTGATTATGAATTAGTTAAAGAAAATGATAAAGTAATGGTATGTATAAGTGGTGGTAAAGATTCTTTTTTAATGGCTAAATGTTTTCAGGAATTAGTTAGGCATGGTAAGTTTAAGTTTGATGCTTATTATGTGGTTATGAATCCTGGATATAGTGATAAACATTTAAATATGATTATTAATAATGCGAAAAGGTTAAATATTCCAATTGAGGTATTTAATAGTGATATTTTTGATGTAGTTAATAAAGTTAGTAGTGATAGTCCATGTTATTTGTGTGCTCGAATGAGGAGAGGATATCTATATAATAAAGCTAAGGAATTAGGATGTAATAAGATTGCTTTAGGACATCATTTTGATGATGTTATTGAGACTTCACTTTTATCTATGTTTTATGGTTCAGAAATAAAAACAATGATGCCTAAATTACATAGTGATAATTTTATAGGTTTAGAACTTATCAGACCACTTTATTTAATTAAGGAACAAGATATTATTTCATGGAAAAAATATAATAAGTTAGAATTTATTAATTGTGCTTGTAAGTTTACGGAGATGAATCATATAACTAATTCTAATAGTAAGAGAAAAGAAATTAAGGAATTAATTAATAATTTAAGAAAAGTAAATAAGAATATTGATGATAATATTTTTAAGAGTTTGGGTAATATTAATATGAATTGTATATTAGGTTATCATAAAGATGGGGTTAGATATTCATTTTTAGATGAATATGAGGAGTAAGTATGCAGGTAAATTTAGATAGAGGAAATGGTTATTTATTTAGATATAATAATAGTTATTTAGAGTTTTATAAATCAGAATTATATAATTTATTAGAGGGATTAGATTATATGAAGACGATGATGTTTGCTAGAAAAATGATGATGTCTCAGGAAATTAAGTCTAATAATATGATTGAGGGTATTAATGATGATTTATCTATGATTGATCAAGTTATTAAAAATAGAGATAAAGATAGTAAAAGAATTATTAATTTATATCATGGTTATCAATATATTATTACTCATCAAGATATTAATAAATATAGTTTAAGGGAATTATATAGTTTATTAAGTGATGGTTTATTAAATGAATATAGTAATACTTATATGGGTGATTTTTATAGAGAAAGGCCTGTTTATATATTAAAGGGTGATAGATTAGATTTAGAACCATATGAAGGGGCTAAATATGAAGATATTGAATATTATATGAATAAATTATTTGAGTATATTAATAAGTGTGATAGTAATGATGAAATTGATGATTTTATTAAATCACAGATTATTCATTTTTATTTTGTATATATTCATCCATATTTTGATGTAAATGGTAGATGTAGTAGGACTTTATCGATGTGGTATTTACTTAATAAGGAGTGTTATCCATATATTATTTTTAATAGGGCTATTGCTTTTAATCAAAAAGGTTATGAAGAAAATATTATTAAAAGTAGAAATACTGGTGATATGACTTTATTTTTAAAGTATATGCTTGTGTCTGTAGAAAAAGAGATTGAAAAAGAATATTTAATTAATAATATTAATGCGAATTCAAAGAGCCGTTTATCTAAAGAAGATTTACAAATGTTAGAGTATTTTTTGAATTTGAAGGGTAATTTAACTATTAAAGATTTAGTAACTGTTTATAATTTTTATAATCCTAAAAAAAATATTAAGGAAGTATCTATTTCAAAGATTATGCCTTTAATTGAGAAAGAAATATTTAGTGTTACTGGATATTCTAAGAAAAATATTTATGATAATCAGCCTAATATGTTTATTAAATTAAATGAGGAATTAATTAGTGTTGATGAAAGAAAAGTAAAAAATTTACATTTAGATAGATATATTAAATAAAATATGATATAATCTATATATAATGTGGAGGTTGTTATGAACGATATTAAAGTAAGTTGTATTGATAGTAGAAGAACAGCAATTGAATCTACTTATACAGGAAATGATGAAAAAATATTAAATATGATTGATGATTTTTTTAAGAGATTAGAAGAATTTGCTAAAGATTGTAAGGATGTAACTAATTTTGAGACTAAGTTTCAAGCTAGTCCTTTATCTGGTGAGTATACTCAATTATTTACAAAAGTAATGGGTGGAGGAGTAGATGCTAAAAAAGAAGCAAAGGATGCTGCTTTATATGCTGCAGAGGATATTGCTGATAGTGCTACTCATAATGTTAGAATGCATGCTAGAATGGAAGCTGAAAGTGCTTTACGTAATGCACCTATTGTTGGTAATGTTATGACTGCTAAGCAGCACTTTGATTTATTTAGTAGTTTTAAAAGAAATAAAGATGATAAATAATAAACACACATTAAGTGTGTTTTAAGATGGATGGTGATTTTTTTGAAAAGAAATATAATTGTTGCGATTGTTGTTATTGGTTTATTAGTTCTTGGAATTGTATTTTTAAATAATAAGGCTAGTATTATTAAATTACCTAAACCGGAAGTTACTGGTGGAGAACGTGGTATGCTTGGAATTGATAAAAATATTAATGAAAGTACTATTGATAAGTATTTAGGTAGAGATGATGCTGTTTATAGAGATATGAGAATGCTTAAGGATCCTGGTAATTATGAGGCTATTGGAGGAGATTCTTATTTATCTGGATTTATTGATGGTTTTGAAGTAGTTCCTTATCCATATCTTACTGAAGTTAAAGGATTACCTGAAGAAGTTGGTGATAGTTATACTGGTAAGACTTTATTTACTGAATTAGATGATGGTACTTATCATGCTAATTATTTGGAATCTATGGATATTTTAGAGTATTATTTTCCTAAGGATAAATATATATTTTTAATTTGTGGTGGCGGTGGATATGCTGGTATGACAAAGAATTTATTAGTATCACTTGGATGGAATGCTGATATGATATATAATGTTGGTGGATATTGGTATTATGATGGTGATAATAATATTGATGTTAAAAGGGTTGTTAAAGGTAAAGTAAAATATGATTTTTGGAAAGTAACTTATCATGAAATTGATTTTGATAGTTTAACAGAGGTAGAATAATGAAGAAGTTAGTTTTTATATTGGTATTATTATTTATTATATGTGGATGTGATAAAGATAATAGTGATAAATTTTATTTAAGTGATAAATATTATGGTGATGGAGAATATATTAAAGTTAAGAGTAATAGTATAAAGAAAAATAGTCATGATAGTTATGTTTTATTTACTTATAATAATTATTGTTCTTTAGCTGTTCCTTGTGAAGATGTATTTGAAGATTTTATGAAGGATAATAATATTGATTTTTTATCTATTCCTTTTGAAGATTTTAAGGATACATATTTATATGATACCATTAAATATGGACCATCTGTTGTTATTGTTAATAATGGTAAAATTGTTGCTTATTTGGATGCTAATGATGATGTAGATTTAGAAAAATATCAGGATGTTGATAAATTTAAAGAATGGATAAGTGAATATATATATTTAGAAAGTTCTGTTCAATTTTATGACTGATGAAGTAAAAAATGTGATATAATTAGTATAGCCAAATCAAAACTTAGGAAAGGAAAGTATCCTTAATCAGTT
>CACYFN010000077.1 GCA_902773675.1 uncultured Erysipelotrichaceae bacterium
TCTGTACCGCATTGTTATGCAACTGCTGTGCTTCATCAACATCAAATACCAAATCACCATTTTTATCAATAGGCATCTTCTGAATAATGATTTTTAATAGCTGCTGTTGCATCTTGCGGCGATCAAGGTCTTGTGCTGCATCTAAGTCAATGATTGCTGGGATAACCGCAATGAAAGGAGGAAAATCCTCACCATTTAAATTGAATTTAATTACAGAACCAACTTCAAGTAAATACCAACCAGATTCATCACCAGGAAAATCAGGTTTTAATTTCCCCTGTTTATAAAGTTTATATCCTTTTTCAAATTCTGGCGGAAAAACTTTTAACATTCTCATTCTTTGTTCTGCATCAGTGAACATATCATTAAAATATTTCATATTAAATTCAACCGCAGGCTGTCCATTAACCATAAAACGCGATCTACAATACTTAGGTGGCAGCTCTTGTACTACTACAGTCCCGTCCCGCGCAATCAAGTAACCATAATAACAACCATTTTTAATTACTTTTAACGCAACATCGCCAAAGAACTTCTTCGCTTCAAATCTATCCAAATATGTTAAAACTTTATTAAAACCATCAAGTAACTTATCAGGTTTAATTAAATCAGAATAATAGGGAGTAACAAGCCAATCATATCTATACATATATGCCATGTAACGGCATAATCTTTGATAAATACCGCTAATCTTATAAAAATAATTGGAAATATCTCTCATTCTTTCAAGATCACCATAATAAATGGCTCTTAATACCTGCTCCTTATCAGCTAATTGTGGATTTACTCTACGAAGATCACCCAGTTTAAGAATCGCATCAGATACTGACTTTACTCCAACTCTAATTTTTGCAAAGTCAACAGGCACATAACCAGTAGCCTAACTTGGAATTTGGTAGTCTTCAGTTCCAATCATATCGAAGCCCTTTTTCTTAATCTAAGCCATTCGATTAATCAACTTTAGATACCTCTCCTTCTTTAATATCCAGCCGCCTCTAAGATATAATCATAGTTTACTCTTGCTTCATCCCAATAAGGAATAATTACTAAAGTAATATTATGATCTCGACAATATTCTCTTTTTTTCATATCATTATATTGTTGTTTTCTTAATCCATTGTATCCACCAAATTTTTCTTTAGCTTCATAATGTTGAATCCCTTGAAATTCAATTAAAAAATCAATATTATGCTAATCATCAAATACTGCAAAATCAAATCTTAATGGACGACCAGTGTTACTAACTAAATCTGGAAAAGAGTATTCTTCTGCGAACTCTAATCCAGACTCTTGTAAAATCTAAAAGATCTTTATTTCTCCCCTAGATGCTCGCATATTTTTTCTCCTTCACTATTATTATATAAAAAATCCGTTAATGAAATTAACAAACTTTGACCTTAACTCGGTGTATAAAACAAGAAATCGGCGATATTACGCTTTTTCTTTTTCTTATTTAATTCTTCTTCATATCTAATATAATAAAGTCCATAAATAAAAGCTGAAAATTTATCCTTTTTTATACTTCTATTACTCTGTTTAAGAATGATATTAACACCTTCATTTTCTTCTACAAGATTTAACATTTGTTCTTTAAGAATAGATGTTAAAATAAAAGGTCTTAAATATTCATTTCTTTCATCTATATTCATATTTTGACCTTGTTTAGTAGACATTAATTTTGTCTTGGCTAAACTTTCATCAATTAAAAATCTAATTTTACCGCTAAACATTTGAGTCTGTGCATAACTATATGCTTCTGTATTAATAGGAGCGTTAGCTTTAATTAAAAATAATACATCTCGTTCTGTTTCAGGAGTAACGAATTTCTTATATTCTGGATATTCATCTGTGTTAAAAACCCCAAAAGGTGGTAAATATTCACCATCATCTGTATCTTGAGCCTTTACTAAATAATCAATTAGGCCAACACCAAGACCATTAGCATCAACTGCAATTCTACGAGGTTTATATTTATAATATAAATGTTTTATATGAATACATTGTGTTTCAAAATGTTCTGCATCATAAGTATAAATATTTACAAGAGTCTTATGGGCTGCGCCCTGAACTTGCGGTGTGACCTTAAAAACACAAATCTCTGTAGTACATCCTACACGTCCAACGTCTATACCAAATACATAATAAGCATTTTTTGAAGACCGCCCACTATATTCATACTCTGGTTGCAATAACACTCTATATTTATCAAATTTTTCAGAAGAGAAGAACGCATTTTCTACATCGCCAGACCAAATACTTCTATATTCTCTGTTGAACGACTCATCATTAAAAGTGCCTTGTAATCTTAACTGTTCAACAAAATCTTCATCCAATAATCCAGAAACAACAGGTGTTTCATACGTTCCGCCCATAATCATATACTCATCTGGATCAATAATAGAATTAATTAAAATCTCAATTAATTTATGATAAGCAAATGAATTTTTCCATCCTGCTGTTGTAATATAAATCTGAGACTTATTAACATTCTCTTCTTTATGTCTACTTCCATCAGAAAGACGTCTATCAACGTTTGTGGTAGGAATAATAACTTCATTTAAAATATCACCATCAATTAATACACATTCCTCCATCAGACCACCAGTACGACGCTGACCTCTGGATGACTGCCTTGCCGCCAAAATATCAATAGTAGAACCATTTTTAAACACATATTTAACATTATCTTTTGATTTTGTAGATACACCACGATCCCAATTAATTTCATTATTCAAGCCAGGAATAAGTTTACAAATTTCTTCTATTTTAGCAATAGTAATAGATGCCGCCTGCTCCTTACCACCTGTTGTAACAAATAAATGTGAATTAGGATATAAAATACATCTAATCATTAGTGCCATCATAGATAAGAATGATTTAGAATAAGCTATTTATATTTAATATAATTCGTTAAATTATATTCGCATAAATGCGCTCTATGTTCCCATAGAGATTAGACTATATCATCATCCTTTAACTTGGAATTAAAGGAGCCTACCGCTTCGAGGAAACTTTTCCTCTACTCTCTTTCGAGATAGTCGTTGAACTTTTTATTTATAAGTAAAAGTTTTTCTTTCCGCTTTCCCTAACGGAGTATCTATATCTTTAGTAAGATAAGTCCAAGTTTCTTTTCGCCTTATTTTAGCTATAAAATTTCTTACAGGAAAACCAGTAATTTTAGAAATTTCTTTATCAGTATATTTATTGCTTTTTAATAAATCTATTACTAATTTTGCATCTTTTTCGGTATAATGAGAAAAATTAGTTTTTTCTCCTTGTAAATAAGAAAAATCAGTTAATCCAGTTTTAATAGCATGATGTATATTTTCTTGTGGAGTTACCCACTATAAATTATCTAATGCATTATTTTCTTTATTACCATCTATATGATTTATTTGTAATTTTTCCATATTCTCTGTTGGCTTAAATAACATCATTAATAGTCTATGATATTGGATAGATGTCGTTCCGCCACCTTTTTTCATCAAACTAACTCTCATATAACCATTATGATTTTTATTTATTTTAATATAATTTCCTGTATTAATATTGCGAATTTTACCCATGTCATCAATAATATAACAATCTTTAATATCAGGGTAGAGATCGCTAATTCTCTTCTCCATAAAAATCTCCTTATAAATAACTTAGCTGCTGATAATCCGTTCTGGACTTCCCAGCAAT
>CACYFN010000078.1 GCA_902773675.1 uncultured Erysipelotrichaceae bacterium
GTTTTAGAAAATCTAGTATAGATATTATACATGATGAAAATGTAAAAGAACTTATAATTAGTGATATTAATATAATAATAGGAGGTATTTGTAGTGAATAAAGTATTAGTTAAAGATGATGTAAAAGTAGAAGATATGATTTATGAGGTTAGAGGTAAATATGTAATGATTGACTGTGATTTAGCCGTGCTTTATGAATGTACAAATGGTACTAAAGATATTAATAAAGCAGTTAAAAGAAATTGTTAATAAGCAATTTATATTAACCTAAAATTAATAATTATTTCAAAATTAATAGTGACAAATATTTTATTATTGTATAAAATAATCTACAAATGAATTAAGAAAGACCAAACAATGCAAAGTTATTCTTTCTTCTAATAAAAACACACCATCAAATTCAAAAGAAAGTGATGTGGTTAATATAATAACATTAAATTTAAGTAAAATCAAATCAAACATCCAATTACATGGGTTTAATCCAATTGAATATGCAATTAATAGCTATTATAATTATTGTGATTGTAATAGTTTTAAAGATTTAAAATGTCCTTGTTGTGGAAATCACTCTTTAACTTATCATAAAGTATACGATAGAAATCTCACATATCATTATAAAGATAAAATGTACAATGCAATTATTAAAATTACTGTATGTAAATGTGAACATTGTTCTAAAATTAAAGGTAAACAAAAGTATCATGCAATATTACCTGATTTTGTATTACCATATATTATATATGAGTCTAGTACTATTATGAAAGCAATACTAGATTACTATAATGGAGTAAAATCTAAAGAAATACTTGAAAGATTAGAAATAAGACATAAGCTTCTTTATGATTGGATAAAAAAGCTAAATGCTTATTCTTTTCCTGCATCTATAGTTTTAGAAATTAATAATGTTATCCAAAATATAATATCTAAAATAATTGAATACAACTCTGTATTCCTGAACGAATTTTATCATAATTATAATCACCCATTTTTCTTATTTAGATTAACCTGTGTTCCTTTATGTATAATCCCTTAAGGGATTTTGAATAATAATAGCGTTTCCTTATGAAATATTTAAATTTATAATATTAGGTGTTTAGAAAGGAGGCGATTACATATGGAATTAAGTAAAAGAGATAAAGCAAAAAATGCAATCGCTTTATTTCGTTATGGATTAATTTCTCCACTTGTTAATAATACGTACGAAGAACCATCTAAAGAAGATTATTATAGAAAGGTTGCATCTATTACTTATACCTTAAATGGTAAAAACATAAAAGTTAGTACTGGTACTATCAAAAAGTGGTTTATTAGCTATAAAAAATTGGGATATGATGGTTTAGTCCCTAAAACAAGAACTGATTTAAATACATCTAGAAAGTTATCGTTAGATGTCCAACAGAAAATAATTGATTTTAAGAAAGATTATCCTCATATAAGCGGAACGTTGATATATCAGAAATTAATTGAAGAAGGATATATTAATCAGTTCAATGTTTCTAAATCAACAGTATTGAAATTTATTAGAGATAACTATTTGTTATTTGGTGATGATGGTAAAATTGATAGACGAGCTTTTGAGATGGAATTTTCCAATGATATGTGGGATGCTGATACATCGCATGGTCCTTATCTAACGATAGATAATAGAAAGGTTAAAACATATTTAATAGCTTTAATTGATGATGCTTCAAGGCTTATTACTAATGCTAAGTTTTATTATGAAGATAATGCAATTAATTTTCAAAATACTTTTAAAGAAGGTCTTAAAAAATATGGTATTCCTAAAAGAATATTTCTTGATAATGGTAAAACGTATAAGAATGAACAACTTAGTATTATCTGTGCCAATTGTGGAATGGAGTTAATATATACAAAACCTTATAGTCCACAAAGTAAAGCAAAAATAGAAAGATGGTTTCATACAATGAAAGAAACCTGGATGCGAGGTATAAATTGGGTTGATATAAAAGATATTGATGAACTTAATGATATATTAAATGATTTTGTAACTGATTATAATAATAAAGTTCATAGTTCACTTAAAATTAATGACAGAAATATAAGTCCTAAAGAAAGATGGTTTAAAGATCAAGATAAGATTAGAAAAATTGATAATAATCAAATCGATGAGTATTTTCTACATACAGCTTATCCAACTATTAGAGCCGATTCTATTGCTCATATTAAAAAGATTGAATATGAAGTTCCAACAAAATATATTGGTAAGAAAATCACTGTAAAATATGACTTTAAGGATAGGACTAAAGCTTGGATATATGATAACGGTTCTAAGGTTGAAGCTATTCATATTGTTGATAAAATAGCTAATTCAAAGATAAAAAGAAAGGAGACAATGTATTAATATGTATTTAAGTTATTATGGATTAGAATTTAATCCTTTTGATAAAGATATTGAAACAAAATATGCTTATGAAACAGAAGATTTAAAGATATTAAAAAATAGATTAGAATTTGTAAAAGAGAATAAAACAATGGCTTTAATAACAGGAAATCCAGGAATGGGAAAAACATTTGCGATAAGAAACTTTATAAGTGAGTTAAATAGAAATCTATATAAAGTAATTTATATCTGTATGTCTACAGTTACTACATATGAATTTTATAAACAATTATGTTATGAATTAGGGATTGAACCTCCATTTAAAAAGGTTGATATGTTTAGAGAAATTCAAGAAAGAATACTAAACTTATCAAAAGATAAAAAAATAAACGTTATTATCGTTTTGGATGAAGCTCAGTATTTAAAAACAGGTATACTAAATGATTTGAAGATATTACTTAATTTTGATTTGGATAGTAAAAATTATGTATCTCTTATATTAGTTGGACAACCAGTTTTAAATAGTATTTTAAGAAGAAACATCTTTGATGCATTAAGTCAAAGGATTACAGTAAGTTATAATATGGTCGGATTCAATAAAGAAGAATTAAAAGATTATATAGAAACAAGAATTAAACTGGCACATGGAAATAATGGCATATTCAATGAACAAGCAATAGAAGCAATATTTAATGCTTGTAATGGCTCTATTAGAGTGGCTAATAATATAATAACTAAAAGCTTAATTATTGGTAAAAGTAAACAATTTCAAACAATAGATAGTGATTTGATTTTAGAAGCTGTAAATGATTTGGCATTGGGGTAAAATCATGAATAGTATTGAAGAAAAAATATATAAAGACATTTTAACAATGATTAAGGATAATTTACAAATACTTATTTATAATCATGATTCTTGCTTGTATCATTTTAATGATTATTGCCTTTATCTAAATAATATATTAGAAGAAAGTCCAGACAATGATATAACGATTGATCAAGATTTATTAACATTGTTTACAGAAGAATCTTTATACGCTTTATTAAATGCAGATTTCTTGTATGATTATAGAGATATAGAATAATATCTTTTTTCTTTACTATTTGAATAAAATAATTTAGAAAAGTTAGATAAAATAATTATAATTTGTTTAAATCATGTAATTCTGTATAACTTTTTTAGGATAAAATAATTTTAAAACATCTGGTTATAATAAATTAAAAATTAACAAAATATGTTCAAGATGTGGATATAAGGAGTCTAAAGTAAAGGATTTAAGTGTAAGAGTGTGGGAATGTCCAAATTGTACTAATAAGAATAATAGAGATTTAAATGCCAGTATAAATATAATGTTTGAAGGGGTTAAAATGTACATGGAAAGGGAATTAAAAGAACTTCAAGTAAACTAAATTTTGACAATAATAAGTAGGGTAGCGACTATCCAATATTGGTCTATGGAGAAGCATAAGTTTCGGTGAAGTAGAAAAAGCCTACCGTGAGGTAGG
>CACYFN010000079.1 GCA_902773675.1 uncultured Erysipelotrichaceae bacterium
TGGAGGAGTTATTGCATTTATAACTAGTAGTGGAACACTTGATAAAAAAGATTCTAAGGCTAGAGAATATATTGCAAAAAGAGCAGAGTTTATTGGAGCGCTTAGATTACCAGACGATACATTTAAAAATAATGCTAATACTAAAGTCACTACAGACATAATATTTTTGAAAAAAAGAGATGAGATTAAACGAGATATAAGTGATGAGGATTGGATAAATACTAGTGTTTATACAGATGATATAAAACTTAATAATTATTATATTAACAATCCTAATATGATGTTAGGAGATTATGTTCTAGAATCAACACCTTACGGTTATAGTGGTACATTAAAGTCTAATGGTACTGATATAAATGATTTAATAGATAATGCAATAAGTAAACTTCCAAGCAATATTTATGAAGAAAGTATGATAGAAAAAACAGAAGAGTCTATTAATGAAGATATATTGCCTGCAGATGATAGTGTTAAAAATGGTGCTTTTGTTATTATTAAAAATAATAACAAAGATATTATTTATCAGAGAGTTGATTCTAAATTAATACCTTATTCCATACAAGAAGGTAAGATTGCGAAAAGAATAATTGGAATGTGTGAACTTAAAAGTGCATTAAGGAAAGTATTTGATATTCAATTAAATGATGGTAGTAATGAAGAATTATCTTATGCTCAGCAAAATCTTTCTGATATATATGATAAGTTTGTTAAAAAACATGGATATATAAATGATAAAGCAAATGAAAGAGCATTCAGCGATGATCCAGATTATTACTTGTTAACTTCACTTGAAAATGATATCAGTACTGATGTTAATAATAAAGTATATGAAAAAGGTGATGTTTTTACAAAAAGAACAATTAGAAAAACGAAAGAAATAACAAGTGTAGAGTCAGCTGACGAGGCATTAAAATGGTCACTTAATAATCGTGGTATTGTAGATTTAGAGTATATGATGTATTTATATCCAAAAACTGAAGATGAAATAATTGATGAATTAGATGGTTTAATATATCAAGATCCAGAGAAAACCGATGAGTTTAATAAGGGATATGTAATTGCATCTGATTATTTAAGTGGTAATGTAAAGCATAAATTAAATTATGCTAAATCAGTTAATGTTAATAACAAGTATGATAAGAATATTGAAGCATTAAAGCGTATACAACCTAAAGAACTAACTTATGATGAAATAAGTTTTAAATTAGGCTCAACTTGGATACCTGAAGATGTTTATTGCGATTTCTGCATTGAATTATTAGATATAAGTTCATGGTATAGAAGTAAATTAAAAATAAAATATGTAAGTGAAACAAATAATTGGTTATTTCAAGCGAATGGATTATATAATTATGGTGTTAAAAGTACAAGTACTTGGGGTACACAAAGAGCAGATGCATTATCAATTATAAAAAATACATTAAATCTTCAATTAATAACTGTATATGATAAAGTAGATGATAATCGTTTTGTTGTAAATGCTTATGAAACCGCATCGGCTAGGGAAAAACAGGAACTTATAAAGCAAGAGTTTAAAGAATGGTTATGGAAAGATGAAGATAGAAGAAATAGGCTTACTCGAATATATAATGATAAGTTTAATTGTACTCGTGAAAGAGAATATGATGGTAGTCATCTAACATTTGATGGGATGAATCCATCTATTGAACTTCGTCCACATCAAAAAGATGCGGTTGCTAGAGTTTTATATGGTAAAAATACTTTACTCGCACATGCAGTAGGTGCTGGAAAAACTTATGAATGTATTGCAAGTACAATGGAACTAAAACGTTTAGGTATAATTAGTAAGCCTATGTTTGTTGTTCCAAATCATTTATTAACTGAGTGGTCAAGTGAATTTTTAAAACTATATCCAACTGCTAATGTATTAATTGCTACTAAAAAAGATATTGGAAAGAATAAAAGAAGAAAATTTGTTGGTAAGGTTGCAACAGGAAATTGGGATGCAGTAATTATTACTCATTCTAGTTTTGGTGCTATTCCTATCAGTAAAGAATATGAAAAGGAATATATTGAAAATCAAATAGATGAGATAACTACCGCAATAGAAAGAGTTAAATCCGAAACTGGTAATGGATTAAGTGTAAAAAAACTTGAACAAATAAAATCAAAAGCAGAGTCAAAATTAAAAAATCTATTAGATAGTCCTAAAGATGATGGAGTTATATTTGAAGAACTTGGAGTAGATTATATAGTTGTAGATGAAGCACACATGTTTAAAAATCTACCAGTTTTCTCAAAAATGAGAAATGTTGCAGGCGTTAATAATGGTGAGTCTAAAAAGGCAACTGATTTGTTTATGAAAACTAAGTATATACTTGATACTAATGGAGGTAAGGGTATTACTTTCGCAACAGGTACTCCAATATCTAACTCAATGTGTGAATTATTTGTTATGCAAAAGTATTTACAACCTGATAGGTTAAAAGAGATTGGTATTGAGCATTTTGATGATTGGGCTACAACATTCGGTGAAATAGTTAATAATTTTGAGATTGCTCCAGATGGTAGTGGTTTTAGAAATAAAGCACGATTTGCTAGATTTTTTAATCTACCAGAATTAATTACTTTATTTAAAGAAGTTGCAGATATTAAAACATCAGATATGTTAAATTTACCTGTACCTAAATTAAAAAATGATAAGCCTACTATTATAGTTGCTCCTAAAAGTGATGAATTAGATGAATTTCAAAAGACATTAGTAGAACGTAGTGAAGAGATTAAAAATGGATGTGATCCTAGAAAAGATAATATGCTTAAAGTAACTAATGATGGTAGAAAAGCAGCACTCGATTTACGTTTAATTGATAATAATATGCCCGATATTGTAAGTTCAAAAGTAAATATAGCAGTAGATAATATTTATGATAGATGGTATAAATATGAAGAAGACAGGTTAACACAACTTGTCTTTTGTGATTTATCAACACCAAAGAATGATGGCAGTTTTAATGTATATGACGATATTAAAGATAAATTAGTTAAAAAAGGTGTTCCAGAAGAAGAGATTGAATTTATACATAATGCTAAAACTGATGAGCAAAAGTCAAAACTATTTGAAAAAATGAGAAATGGTAAAAAGAGAATACTTATAGGTTCAACTGCTAAAATGGGTGCTGGAACTAATATTCAGGATAAATTAGTTGCCGTTCATCATTTAGATTGTCCATGGCGACCTTCTGATATTGAACAGAGAAATGGTAGAATTTTAAGACGTGGAAATCAAAATGAAGAAGTAGAGATTATTTTTTATATTACAGAAGGTAGTCTAGATACTTATATATATCAATTAAATGAAATAAAATCTAAATTTATAAATCAAATTATGCAAGATAGTAATAGTGGTGGTAGAATTGCTGAAGATTTGGATAGAGATACTTTGAATTATGCAGAAATTAAAGCAATTGCTAGTGGTAATAAATTAATACTTGAGAAGTTTAAAGTTGATGATGAACTTGAAAAGTTATATTTATCTAAATCTAGGTATGATAAATCACA
>CACYFN010000080.1 GCA_902773675.1 uncultured Erysipelotrichaceae bacterium
TAAAGCAGTACAATAAAAATATATTGCACTGCTTCAAAAGCATTACGAATTTTGATTACCCATTGTAATAAGTTTTCTCGGCATAAAATCACATTAACACTATTGTTTATTCATATATCAAAAGTTGCACTTGACTTTTTAATTAATAAATATTTAAAAATTAATTAACCAATTTATAAGAATACCAAAGAAAATAAATACCAAAGTAATAAAAGCAATATTAATAGCTAAAATAAAATAATTAATTTTATTATTTTCAAGTAAAAATATATTTCTTAAAAAATTCTTAACAGTTTTAATACTTAGAAAAGCATATAATAAACATGCACCACCAACATTTAAAATAAAATCATCAATATCACATGAACCAGATAAAGTTAAAACTTGTAATCCCTCTATTAAAGCAACGACGATAATCATTGTAATAAAAAATGTTTTAAACTTATTTTGACTTTTAAATAAAAGTGGCAAAAAGAAAGCAAAAGGCATTAAAGCAACAATATTACCAATTATATTATACATAAATATTCTAACACTAAAATAACCATCAAAAAAGCGAGCAAAATACATATTAATAGTCTTAAAAGGAATCATATTAAAAGAAGTATTTAAATAATCTTTCAATAATTCCTTATTCCAAGGAGCAATACTTAAACTACCACGTCTAAAATAATCATCAAATAAAGTTAAAGTAGATAAAAGTATTATATATAATATAAAACAAATAGCAAGATTAATCTTAAAAGGAAGCTTCTTATGTTTATCAAGAACTCTAGATAAAATAATAGCTCCAATATACATAAATATACAACTTAATACAAGTATTATCACTCTACCAAGAGGAGTCATAGTAATACTATCACTTATTTGAAAAAAAGCATAAGTACATAATAAAATAAATGATATTAAATACATAATAACAGCTATAACTTTTTTATTCATACAACCACCTTCTATATAATTATACCATATATAATTAAATTATGAAATTTTTTAGAATTATAAAAAATGCACAATAATTTAAAAATATTGTGCATTTTTAGTATTTTTATAATGCTTTTTGCACTTTCATTGTGCATTTTTACTTCTCAACCCATAAATACATTCCAGTTACTTTATCTGGATTATATTTAAAACCACATTTCTGATAAAAAATTTCATTACCAGCAGTTGGAGTTAATTCTATCTGCATCTTCTCACCATCTAAAACATTATCAATAATTAATTCTCTTAATTTATTTACAATTAACTTACCAATTCCTTTACCTTGATACTCAGGCATAACACATATATCAGATAACATACAAACAATAGAATAATCACCAACTACTCTACCCATGCCTGCTAATTTATTATCAACTAATACCTTTACAACATACATAGAATTTTTTAATGCTTTTTCTACTTGTTTTCTAGAATATAATTTCCATCCTACTGATTCAATTAATTCTAAAAATTCATCTACAGAAATACTATTCTCTATTTTAATATTCATACAACCACCTTCTATATAATTATACCACGAAAAAAGTAGAATTACATTTCTACTTAATTTATTTTCTCCTTCTAGCAATTATTTTATGATTTTCTATCTCAATATTATATTCAATATTATCACATTTTAATGTTTCTCCACCAATATACTTCAAAACTAATTCTTCAAATTTATTATCATGATAAAACAATCTTGAAATATAATATTTAGCTGACAAATTACTTTTATAAACTTTTTCCATACAATCAAATTCATTTTCAGAAATAAATATCTTATCATCATCACTACCATATTCAAAACTTGCAGTAGTTTTAACCTCATATAAATTTTCAAAAATATCACCATTATTTATATACATATCATATCCTGTACCATTTCCAATTTCCTTTGAAACAAACCTTACATTATTATTTTTAATATATTTATTATAAAAATAATATTCGCCTAAATGTCCTAATAAAACTTTATTATAATAATTAAAAGAATAATCATCTGTAAAACCTAAACATTTATTATTTTTAAATTCAATAAACTTCTTATTATTAAATTTTTGTTTATTAAATAGATTATAATCAAAAAGAGCATCATAATAACTTTCAGGATATTCATCTTTTTGACAATAATTAATTAAATTAGCATCAGCAGCCATAAATTGGTTTACTCTTTCTATGTAATCATCAGTTAATCTTTCAATTCCAATTTTTTTAAAATAATCCATACATTCAATTAATTGATCATTATAGCAACCACAACTACCAGTTTTATCTACTAGTAGCATACTAATAAAATTATAATCATTACAAGCAAATCTTTCATCAGAAAACGGTCTATTAATATATAATTCCAGTAATCTATCAAAATATAAAGAATTATTATTTAAATTTTTCATAAAATTATAATTAAATAAATTTTTAGTAATTAAATCATTTAACCAATCAATAAAACTAACAACACAATGATTATTAGGATATTTCATCAAGACACCCTTCAAATACAACATTAATTTTTCATCATAATGCTTATTAGCATAAAACATATCAATTACTTTATCAGCAATATTTTTAAATTCTTCTTCATTAAATTCCATATAAAATCTCCAATCAACGTATATTCTAACACATATATTATATATAATACAATAAAAAAAGTTTAATAGCAACCATTAAACTGGTTCTATAATAAATAGTGTTGGTGGAGATTTCATCACACTATTTTCATTTTATAAAAAATGAGACATAACAGATAACTTATGATACAATGTAATTGGTTATAAAACATTGAAAGGATCTGATTATATGTCTCTATCTAATTATACTAGAAATATATTAAATTTAAAAGATAAAAATATTATTTTTGAAGAAAATTTTTTAAATGAAGAAAAAATTAATGGTTCTACTACTAAAGTTTTCCATGGAAAACTCACTTATACTCCTTCACATTGTCCTAAATGTGGATG
>CACYFN010000081.1 GCA_902773675.1 uncultured Erysipelotrichaceae bacterium
TTTACTTTATCTTCATCATATCTTAAATCTGTTCCATAGGTTGTGGATGTTGTTAAATAGAATCTTAGAGCATCTGCTCCATAAGCATCTATTACATCCATAGGATCTACTCCATTACCTAGAGATTTAGACATTTTTCTTCCTTGTTTATCACGAATTAGTCCATGTATTAAGCAATCTTTAAATGGTCTTTGATTTGTAAAATGAAGTCCTTGAAATGTCATTCTGTTTACCCAGAATGGTATTATATCATATCCTGTTACTAGTACATCATTTGGATAGTATCTTTCCATATCAATTGTTTTTTCTGGCCATCCCATGGTACTAAATGGCCAAAGGGCACTTGAAAACCAAGTATCTAGAGTATCTGGATCTTGAAGCCAACCTTCTCCTGGACAATCCTCTCCTACATAGATTTCATCATCTTTATACCAAGCTGGTATTCTGTGACCCCACCATATTTGACGAGAAATACACCAATCATATGTTATTTCCATCCAGTGATTCATTATTTTTTCATATCTAGTTGGTACAAAGTTAACTTTGGTATCTTTATTTTTTTGATTTTCTAATACTCTATCAGCTAAAGGTCTCATTTTTACAAACCATTGTTTTGATAGATATGGTTCTACTACGGCATCTGTTCTTTCACTATGACCGACACTATGTACCATTTTCTTTATTTTAATAAGTAAATCTTGTCTTTTTAAATCTTCTACTAATTGTTTTCTACAATCAAATCTATTAAGTCCTTTATACTTACCAGCATTATCATTCATGGTTGCATCAGGATTCATAACAACTACTCTTTCTAGATTGTGTCTATTACCTACTTCAAAGTCATTAGGGTCATGAGCAGGAGTTATTTTAACTACACCTGTTCCAAATTCAGGATCTGCATGTTCATCTCCGACAATTGGTATTAATTTATTTACTATTGGTAATATTACTTTTTTTCCGATTAGATGTTTATATCTATCATCATTGGGATTAACTGCTACAGCCGTATCACCAAATAGTGTTTCTGGACGGGTTGTAGCTACTTCTAAGTAATCAGATTTATCTTCTAAATAATATTTTAAATGGTAAAATGCTCCTTCATCATCTTTATAGATTACTTCTTCATTGGAAAGAGCTGTTAAGGCAACTGGATCCCAGTTAATGATTCTTTCTCCTCTATATATTAATCCTTCATTATATAGATCTATAAATACTTGTCTTACTGCTTTAGAAAGTCCTTCATCAAGAGTAAATCTTTCTTTATTATAATCAACAGATAGACCTAATTTAGCCCATTGTTTACGGATATTATCACTAAATTCATCTGTCCATTCCCAACAAGCTTTTAAAAAGTTTTCTCTTCCATATTCATATTTATCTATACCACGTTCTTTTAATCTTTTAACTACTTTAGCTTCGGTTGCAATAGCAGCATGATCCATACCAGGTAACCATAAAGCATCATAACCTTGCATTCTTTTAAAACGAATTAGTATATCTTGTAATGTTGTATCCCAAGCATGACCTAAATGAAGCTTTCCTGTAACATTAGGAGGAGGTATTACTATAGCATATGGCTTCTTACTTAAATCGCCACTTGAGAAATAACCTTTCTTAAGCCATTTATCATATTTACCTTCGGCTACTTTTATATGATCATATTTTTTATCTAGCATATTCATCTATCCTTTCTTTTATATAATCTTTAGCATAATCAAAATATTCTTTGAATTTTTCTTTGTTTTCTATTTGATTATATAATTCATCTAAGTATTTTTGTTCATTTATTATTTCAAAGCTTTCTTTATAGTTTATATCAAAGACAAAGGCAATAATTGATATCAATAAATCAGCTTTAGTTTTTCTTATTTTTCTATTAATTGATTCATGTTTTTTGAATTCAATTGCTACATCTTGAGAAACTTCATCATCTATATTTGTTATTTTGTATATTTTTTGATATGTATAAGCATCAAATATATCTATTTTATCAGCATCTCTTAATATTTTAGCAATCATTATTTTTCTTTCATCATTTATTTCCATTATTTTAAAACGATTATGATTTAATATAGCAAACTCTAAGATATCATAATATTTTGGATTGACATTAAAATTTTCTATTAATCCTTCTTTAAATAATATCATTGCTCCATAAGCAGCATGATCAAATTCATTATCACTAAAACTATTTGTTAATTTTAATTGTTCAAATCGTCCTATATCATGAAGTAGACCTGCTATTTTAATTATTTCAGCATCTTCTTTATTTAAATTTAACATTTTAGCTAGTGCTACACATATTTTTTGTACTCTAAGTGAGTGATTATATCGATACTTGATATTATGATTATTCATATCATATTCATTTACATATTCTTTAAATTCTTTTAGCATACTATCCCTCCAAAAAAAAATCACATCCATATAAGGACGTGATTTGACGTGGTACCACCTTAATTCGTAATTATAAAATTACCTCATTTATTTAACGCATAATTACGTAATATCCTATTTACTTAGATATTCTGCTCGATTGCTACCTTCTATTACACTTATTATTAAGCTTCCACCAATGCTTAACTCTCTATAAAATAGTTATAATATACTCCTCAACTTCATCGCTTTAGACATATTATATATTAATTTTCATTATTTTTCAAGTAGTTTTTATTCT
>CACYFN010000082.1 GCA_902773675.1 uncultured Erysipelotrichaceae bacterium
ACATATGAATTTTCCTTTCTTTTGTGCAAATTATATTATAGGATATTCATATGTCTTTTTCAAATTAGAAGTGTTGCACTTCAAATTTAAATTAACAGATTGAAAATCAATTGACAAATCTTTTTTACCATTGTATAATTTTTATATCAATAGGAGAAAGGTATAGAGCATTTTGTAAAATGAGATTAGGAAAGGAAGAGAATTTTTATGAAACAAAGAAAAAGCGTAATAGCTTTATTATTAGTAGCTATAATCGGCATAGTTGGTTTGACATTTGCATATTTTGCAAATTCAACTGAAGTAGAAAATATTTTTACAACTAAGGAGTATGGAACAACATATACAGAACAATTTGTTAGCCCTGATAACTGGTTACCAGGCGATACAACAAATAAAACAATAACTGCAACTAATACTGGTCAAGTAGATCAAGCAGTAAGAATATCATTATCGCAAGAATGGGTATCCCATAATGGAGACACACTTGCTTTATCAAAAAATGGTGTAACTGCAGCAGTTTTAAATTTAGCCAATACAAGTGATTGGACAAAAGTAGGAGATTATTATTATTATAATTATAAATTGGCTCCAGGAGAAACAACTACATCGTTCTTAGAATCAGTAACATTTAATAAGGATATAGAATTAGATGATACATGTACAGAGTCAGTTAATAATGGAGTAAGAACAATTTCATGTAACTCAAGTGGAGATGATTATGATAATGCTACTTATACTTTAACTTTAACTATTGAAACAGTGCAATATAATAAATATGCAAGTGCTTGGGGAACTGGAAATTCTGTTGCAATAGCAGAAGAAAGACCAGAACCACCTGTACCTGGTAGCGAGTATTTAGCAACTAATGCTACAAACCCTGCAAATACAGAATATAATGCTACTACAAAAGGAAACATGTTTACATTTACACATGGGACAGGAGCAAATGCAGTAACTGAAACTAGATACATAGGAGATAAACCAAAGAACTATGTAAAGTTTAACTGTGATGACGATGGTACTAACTGTGAAACATGGAGAATACTAGGAGTATTTGATGTAGATGATGGTACTGGTAATGTAGAACAAAGAATGAAATTAGTAAGAGGAGAAATAATCAAAAATGATTATTGGAATAAAGCAAGTAATGGTAACGGGTACAATGATTGGACAGCTGATAATGCAACCCTAAAATTATTTTTAAATGGAGATTATTATAATCGTACAGGAGATGCAGCAACATATGGATTAAAAGCATCAGCTAGAGGAATGATAGGAGATGCTAAATATTATTTAGGAGGAAACAATACAACCTCAGGTACAACAGAAGAAATATATGCATGGGAACGAGGAACTACAGTATGTGGAGCATGTAACTCAGATACAACTAAGTTAACATGGACAGGTAAAGTCGCATTAATGTATCCAAGTGATGAATACATGGTATATGGCAATGGAGTAAATGCGACATGTTATAGTTCACCAAGTGGATGTAGTGGAACAAAGGCTCAAACAGGATGGGTATACAATAGTAATAAACTAAATGGTAGTATAGTCACAACATGGTTATTGTCGCCTTATTCCAGTCGTAACGACTTTGCGTTCAATGCGTATAGTGGCGGCTCCTTGAACCGCAACGGCATTCTCTACAACTCGCTTGGCGTTCGCCCCGTCGTATATCTAAAATCTAATATCAAAATCGCTGATGGAACAGGAGAGGTAGGAAGCGAATACACGTTATCAGGGAATTAATTTTGATCCCGTTCAATTAACTGTGTCTAGTAAGAATTCTACATGATAATTTCATGTAACTATTGAGTAGATATTATACATTAAAATATTATATTGTCAAGATAAAAATTAAATCATTCCTTCTTAATATAAATTTAAAAAATTTAATTCATTATTGTATAATAAAATTGCTTATGGAGAGGATATGGAAACACTCTAAAGTGACCAGAGCGTTTCATAAGTGAATAAGCGAAAAAGGAAGTAATTGTATAAATTGGTTCTTTGTCAAGTAGTGTTGGTGAAACCAAAAACTAATGATAAATGAATTGATATAGGAGGTCAAATTAAGACCTTCTTTTATTGTACTTTAATAGGATTAAATAAACCTTTAATTAACATAACACGTGCTTTTAAATGACTAAATTTTCTATATCCACATGCTGTATGTTTAATTTGTTTTATTAAGCTATTAGTTCCTTCTACAATTCCATTTGAATATTCATAGTCAAATGCATTAACTATATATTTTTCCATGTTAATAAATGTTTTAATAGCCTTTTTAGCGTATGTAGATATATTTTTATTAACATTATGAATAATAGTTAAAAATGTTTTCTTATCTCGTTTATCAATTGATTTAATAATGCCTTGATATAAATTATAAGTAGTAAATAAAATTTCATTTGTGTTAATTAAATATGTAACTATTTCTTTTTGTGTCATTTTCTTTTTAAAATGCTTACTATATTTTTTATTCTTATCATCTAATTCATCTTCATTTTTAAGAATTAATTTCCAATATTTTTTTAATTTATTATAGTTAGGATTAGATTTATAACATAATTTTATTCTTGTTTTATCAAGTGCATCTCTTACTTGAATTACAATATGAAATCTATCAGGAATTAAAATAGCATTTTTAAA
>CACYFN010000083.1 GCA_902773675.1 uncultured Erysipelotrichaceae bacterium
GTTCCTGTAACCCCTAACCCACATGGTACCCCAATAGGTCCGGCAGCTGGTCCCCATACTCAATTAACCGGAAATATAATTGCTGCTTATGCAGCTGGTGCCAAAATTTTCGACCTTAAGACTATACAAATTTTAGCTGGAGAAGCCCTAGGTATTCAAAGACCTTGTATATATGTTGGCTCTGAAGTATATAATATCGAATGGTCCAGTGAATTCGATGCACAAAATGCTATGAATGAATATATTAAAGCTGCTATATTGATTCAAGTTTTTGCTAAAGAATTTGGCTTAAGACCTTTTAATGAATTAGAATTTATTATTAGTGTAGGATATGATCTAAAAGGAATCAAAAGCCAAATTGTAGATAGCTTTATCGAAAATATGAAAGACGCTAAAACAACCGAAGAATGGAAAATAGATATTAATGTATTAAAAGAAAATATTCATCTATTTAAGAATTTTAAATTCGAAGATATAGATAAATTAGAAAGTAAATTAACTAATACTGTTACTCTTTCCACAATGCATGGATGTCCAGCACAAGATATTGAGCAAATAGGTATATATCTCATGAAAGAAAAAAAATTAAATACTTATATCAAAATGAATCCAACTTTATTAGGCAAAAAAAAATTAGACGAAATTTTAAAATCAAAAGGATATGATATATTACTTCCAGAAGAAACATTTAAACATGATATAGATATTAATCAAGCAATAACTATAATTCAAAACTGCAAAAAAGTAGCTGCAGAACTAGGCTTAACATTCGGAGTTAAATTAACAAATACTTTACCAACAAGTATTCAACATAAAGAATTAGCAGGAGAAACTATGTATATGTCTGGTCCTGGATTATACGCTTTATCAATAAATGTCGCAGATATTTTAGCATCGAAATTTAATGGTGATTTACCCATTGCATATTCAGGAGGAATCGATGATAAAAATATTAAAGACGTTCTTGATACAGGTATTAATCCTATTACATTAAGTTCATTTTTATTAAAACCAAAAGGATATAAGAACATCGGAAAATTATTAGTTGAATCAAATATTCCTAAAAAAATAGACACTAATAAATTAAAAGCTTTAGCAGCTAAAGCCATTACTGATAAAAATTATGACAGAAAAGATGTAAAAGTATATGAATGTAAACCGAATTATAGTGAATTCTGTGCAGCTTGTCATAATTGTGAAGATGTATGCCCAAATAGAGCCAATAGAAGAATGAAAATAAATGGCAAAGATGTAGTATTACATGATCCTGATCTTTGTAATGAATGTGGTGCTTGTGCTCATCATTGTATAATGGGACATAAGCCTTATTTAGAAAAAGCTTGCACTATTGAACCTCCTTCTATATTATCAAGTAATTCAGTTATATATTTCTTTGGAATATTCTGCGGTACTATTCTCTTATTTATATGCACAAGAAAAATAGAAAACAAAAAATATATTTTAGTTGCATCATTAATAGGTTCTGCCATTACTCCGATTTTATCAAAAATTATCACTTTAAATTCTTGTGCTTTATTAGCATTGTTATGCATTAGTGGATTCTTTAATGGATTTTTATTTGTTTATACTATAATGTGGATAGAACAATTCGGAAAACAAAATAAAAAAATATTATTCCTCAGTTTATTACCTTTGATTATTGGCTTAGGAATATTTGTTGCTTATAATTTCCAAGCGCATATTCCTTGTGTTCAAGCAGGAGTATTATGTTTATCAATTATTTGTGTTCTTATATTTGATAATAATAATTTCAATTCAAAAATTTTATTATTTAAATCTGGAAGTAAATATTATAATATCGAAACCTTAGAAGATAAAGAAAATAATGAATATGCAAGAGAATCTATATTTAAAATTGATGACACTAAGGAAGATAAAAAAGTTACTATATTCAATAGAGTATATATTTGTGCAATTATTTCTTTAGCTATATTATTCCTTTGCGGAATAAGCGGTTTAGCTAATATGAAATTAAATGCTGATTTTAACATATTAATAGGAATTCCAGCAATAGGAGTAATTATTAATTGTTTGATAATTAATTCATATAATTGTGTTTGCCTTCCTTATTCGATAATATTCTTCTATATTTTAGCTACTGTATTCGGAAATTTGCTTACTAAATGTACTTGTGTTGAATATGGCTTTATTTTATGTGTTACATTATTATTTACTCAACTTTTATTATTAATTTTATCAAAACTTAATTCTAATAATAGAATTTGCGGTATAGGTTTTGCTGGATATTTCGCTTCTTGTGGAGGTTCCGTTGCTTATTTCTTAAACAAAGCATTAGAAGAAAAAATCATGTACTTCATGTGTGTTGGTGCTATTTTTGCTTGTGTTGCTTGCTATTACAAGATACAAGGAATTAAAGAAATGGAAAAGAAACTCAAAGAAGAAGATAAAAATGGTATTGAATTACAAGATATTGATCATGAGTAAAAAGATTTATATAAAATTAAAATTTATAATATGGTTAAATCATAGGTATAAAATCTGATAATTTTTATTTAAATATTTAATTATTTTATTAATTAAATAAGGTTACCATATATATTACCTCTATATAATTGACATTTGTATTAATTTTTTGTATATATTATAAAAATAATTAAATA
>CACYFN010000084.1 GCA_902773675.1 uncultured Erysipelotrichaceae bacterium
CTAACACCAATTTCAATACTACGAGACACATATTCATAATTATATTTATCTGATAGTTCCTGTATCCATTTCGCACCCGTTCTACCAGGAGCAAGAATTACATACTTAGCTTTAACCTCTTTATCTTTATTGTATTTAATAATATATTTTTTATTTTTATATTCTACATCATAAACGTTACATCTCTCTAGTATTTCAACACCATTATCAATTAAATAATTACTAAACTTTTCAATATAACCAGGTAATTTATCACTACCTAAATGTTTTTGTTTAATAACAAGTAAATCAGCACCTACCTTAGTTATTTCACTTTTGAGTCTTAATGCTTCATCCATATTAGTAGGATATACTTTAGAATCCATTCCAAACTTATTAAATATATCTTCAACATCATCAATTATCTTATAAGCATCACTTCTACCCAAATATTTAAATAAATCTGATTTACCTAATTTAGGAATAAAGTTTAGTTTACCATCTGAAAATGTACCTGCACCTCCAAAACCAGATAATATCTGACAAGGATTACAATTAGAACATTTACCATTCTTTTTCATCATACATACTCTTTTAGAAGCTAAAAAACCTTTATCAACCAATAAAATCTTTAAATTTTTATTATTATTAATTAACTCATATGCAGCAAATAACCCAGCAGGTCCAGCACCTATAATAACTACATCATACATAAACTCACCCTAATTATTATTATACTATATTAAACAAATAAAAATCTAGTATTTACTAGATTTTTATCAACTATTGTAAATTAATTATATAAGGATTATCTTTACTTCCATCTCCTTCACTATAAATTGTACCAGATTTAAGTGAAACTGCAGGACGCACACCATAATTTTCATAGTCACTATATCCATTTAAACTCCCATCAGGAAAAACACGATACTCGGAAGTAAGGTACATTTGACGATAAGGTGAGCCAAGCCAATACGAATATCCTATATTCAAATAATAATCATCGGCTAAATCCTTTGATATAGTTTTAGCTAATAATACTTCATCCATTGTAAGTAATCCTACTGGATATGTTAATTTAGCCTTATTATTAGACATACTAAATTTATCTGTTATATTTTTACATTTTAAATTTGATGATGTCCTCGAATAAGCTCCAAAATTCAAATAATTTGAAAGAATTCCTCCACTTGGATTCCAACCACTTAAATTTGAAATACTTCTATCATTACAAAATATTACATCTTCGAAATAATTAGTAAAATTAATCATGTTACTTGCATACCAATTATCTATATATTTTTTTATCACTGAATTATTCTTATTTAAATTATTATTTTTTAACATTTCATTAAGTGCAGTTTGTACATTTGTCCCACCACTTAATTCTATATAATATTGAGTAGTATAAGAATTATTACCAATATTATAACTATTATCATAATAATAATAATAATAATATCTTACTTTTGAACAAGTACCCGAATCATTATTACAAGAATAATGATGATTTGCATCTTTTGTAGTTGATGTACCTGTTAAGGTATAAGTTCCACTTTTATACTTAACACCTTTTCCATATAATGATCCACTAGTGATTGATCCCGATTTAATGTTATATTCTTTATTATACATATATCCTATATGGGCTAATGAAGTATAACTTATATTAATTCTACTTGTTCCTATTTGAGTATCTGTACCAGAATTATTACAAGTTCCATCAGTAGGAGTTCCATTATATATCATTTTAACTCCACCAGTTGCTGTTGTTCTTACCATCTGCCAACAAAATCCTCCAAAAATTAAATTATTATTTGGATTTTCTCCTTTATAATAATATATATTTTCATTTCCTTGTTCATCATATGTATCAGTTACTTCTCCTATGTATTCAGCTGCATAATTACCAACTTCTGCATCGTACTTAACTACCCCATATAATGTTTGTTTCCATTGTGCATACAATGTCATATCTTTGTTCATATCTATTTCATCTTCATTGATATATGTTATTCCACTTTCATCACTTTCTGTATTTCAATTAATGAATATATATCCATCCTTATTAAATTTATTTTCAAATAAACTAATATGATCATTATATGTATCTTGATTATCCATAGTGCCATATCCACCATTAGAATCAAAAGTAATCTTATACCCGTGATACAAATTTAATGCAGATTTAATATTTATATTAATATTTACTGAAATTGCATATGCAGTTGGTATTGTAAATATTACTACTAATATTAATCCCAATACTTTTAATTTCTTATTTTTAAATATTAAAATAACTAATAAACAAATAGAAATTAATAATATAGAAATATATACATTTATATTATCATATGTAGTAGGATTTTCATCTACCTCTACATTAGTAATAGTAACTTCTTTACTATCATTATTTATTGTTTCATCTTTATTATCACTTTCTATAGTAGTAGATTCTCCATTATCATAATTAATAGTAATTTTTAAATTATTACTAATTCCTTCTGTTTTACTATCTACTAACTTACTATATTTTAAAGTAACAAATAATTCTATTTCTTTATCTTTCTTAAAATCTTTATCATTTACTTCATATGAATATGTTATATATTCATTATCATTATTATCAGTAATACTCTCTATT
>CACYFN010000085.1 GCA_902773675.1 uncultured Erysipelotrichaceae bacterium
TTCTCCAGTTGAATTACCACTTGTTGAATTATAATTTGTAAGTGGATTATATACTTTATCATAACCTACTAATTCTACATCACTTAACTTATATTTCTTAGATGCATCACTTTGATTATAATTAGAACCACCATTATTAAATACCACTTTATAATTAGTAATATTATCATCAATCATAACACTAGTTACCTCAAAATAATATATACTATCTTTATATTTATTTAAAGAAACACCTGGCCAAGATCCTAATGGTTCTAGGTTATCACTACTTCTATATATATAAGCATGTGGATAATCCCAACTTGTTGGTACATTAAAGTAAATTCTACCTAATACTTCTTTTTCTTGATAATTACTAAAAATTCCTGTAGATTCTCCAGTTAAAGATGTAGAACCATCTGTTACCTTATAAACCTTATCAAATCCTTCAAAATTAACAGTGCTTAACTTATATTTATATTTATCTAAATCATTACTAATACTATCACCATTATTAAACTCAATTTCAAAATTAATATCATCAAGATCTTTAGATAAACCTAAATTACTTATTTCTAATACATAAATATTACCTTTTACATGCTCTAAAACCTTACCAGGGTAAGTATTTTCAATATCACCAGTTAAATATGCATAAGGTCTAATCCATTCATTAGGTTTTTCAAAATAAATATATCTTTTTTCTATATTCTTATTTACTTCTACATAATATGGATTATTCTTACTTCCATCACCAGAAGTTATATAAGTATTAGGTTGAAGAGAAATTACAGGTCTTACACCATATCTATTACCATATGATGGTATAACATCTGCATAATATAAATTACCATTTCCTGAAACAACTGAAATATTAGCAAAATTAGTAGCACCTCTATAAGAATATACATCTAAATGATGTGGACTTCCTAACCAATATCCAGTTCCATTAACTAAATAATCATTAGCCTGATTATTATTAGAAGATCCTAAAATAGTCTCATCTCGAGTTAATAATCCAATAGGATAATTAATTTTAGCTAAACTATTAGAAACACTAAACCTATCAGTAACATTAATACATTTTAAACTAGCACTATCTCTTTTAGGAGCACCAAAATATAAATAATCACTAAATCTTCCACCATCTGGATTCAAGCCACCTAAAGAACCAACACTTCTATCATTACAAAATACAATATCCTCAAAATAATTAGAAAAATTCATCATATTACTTGAATACCAATTTTCAATTACAGTTTTTATATTAGAATCATTTTTGTTTACCTTATCAGAATTAAATAGATCTTTAAGAACATCATTAATATCATTACCATTTTCTAATTCATAATAATCATAAGATCCAAATTCTCCTAGATAAAAATAATATCTTACTTTACTACAAGAAGAACTACCATCACCACAACCATAATGATGATATTCATCTATTGAATTTTTAGTGTTTTGTAAATAATATCTACCATTTGAATAAGTTACACTCTTTCCATATAAACCTTCACGACGATCACCACCGAAATTATAATTTTCATTATTAACATATCCAACTAACCCATGATTTGCCGTTTTATTATTAAATAATATACTATCTATAGTAGTATTCAATCCTAAACTTTTACAAGTATTTTTTATTTCTGAATCAGTTACTGTTCCAATATAAAATTTAAAATTGTCATCACCTAATGAAGTATAATAATTTTTCGTATATTCAATTTTAATAACATTTGATGAATCAATATTTCCTAAATGAATAAATCCATTATCATTACCACTCTTACTATCTACTTCATTATCATCAATATATACTTTAGCAATATCCTTATTATATTCTGAAGATACTAAATATTCAATAACATAATCCCCTGCATTAGCAACAGAAAATGTTAAAATACTAGTTGAATAATTAGTCTTATTAGTACTACTCCATTGCATTAATTCACTATTATATTCATAAGGGTTTTCATTATCGTTTAATATATTAATTAAATGTTTATCTGATACCTTATCATATTTATATAATGTTTCTTCGGAATAAGTACCATTATATATCATTTTTACTCCACCTGTTTTAGTAGTTCTTACCATCTGCCAACAATAATCACCAAGTATTACATTATTATTAGGCATACTTCCTGTATAATAATAAATATCTTTTTTACCTTGTTCATCAAAAGTATCAGTAGCTTCTCCAACGTATTTACCGGCATTATTATTACTTTCTGCATCCATCATAACAACATCATATAATAATTTATTATCCCATAAAGCATATAGTGTTATATCTTTATCAATAGTAATTAAATCTTCATCATTATATGATGTACCACTGCCATCTTTTTCAGTATTCCAACCTGTAAAAGAATATGCTTCTTTGGTATATGTACATTTAGATATATTAACTTTATCATCAAAGACAATTTGATTATCCATAGTACCACTACCACCATTAGAATCAAATGTAATCTTATAACCATGATATAAGTTTAAAGTAGACTTAATATTAATATTTAAATTAACTGAAATGGCATGTGCAGTTGGAATTGTAAATATTACTACTAATATTA
>CACYFN010000086.1:0-838 GCA_902773675.1 uncultured Erysipelotrichaceae bacterium
CTAAAATTGGGCTTGGTATTGGATATGTAACAAAGGATTATATTAAAAATGAACTTAAAAATAATATATTATATGAATTAAAGGTAAAAGAAAAAATACCTAGTAGGTATATAGGAATTGCATTATCTAAAAATCATGTACCTAATTTTAGTACAAAGAAACTCATTGAAATAATAACAAAATAATTATTATTTATAATTAAATTTGCCACCAAAAATGCCACTAAATCATTATGGAGTTGATAATGGAAGTCTTTCTAACTACTGTTATGTTTAATAAAACCTTATAAAATAAAAGAAAAACGACTTTAAATGAGTCGTTTTATTATCAAAAATGGCAGGGGATGAGAGAATCGAACTCCCAACAGTGGTTTTGGAGGATATGAAAACCCCTGTTGTAAAATCGTAAAACAAAGAAAATAAAGGGAAAACGACATATTGATACTTTGATATAATGCGATATAAAACGATTAAAATGATATATTTTGCCACCAAAAGTGCCACCAGTTGAACTCAAAAAATGCAACAAAGGTCTTTTGGACTGCGAGTATTCTTGAAAATAACCACAAACTAAAAAAACTCCCACAATTTCAACGAATTGTGGGAATTTATTATATACTTATATTTTCATCTTTATATTTAGAAATATCACTTATAGGATTAAGTGAAAGTTCATGGTCATTGTCAAAAATGGCAAAAATGCCACCAAGTAATTTGTCCTTTAGTTTAGGATCTATACTCTCAATAGCTTGATTAAAATCTTGCAGATTAGGATTAGTATCTAATATATATTGCTTACACATACTCATATAACTATCTAAATCATCATGAGTAATATT
>CACYFN010000086.1:877-4981 GCA_902773675.1 uncultured Erysipelotrichaceae bacterium
ATCATTTGTAAGAATAGATAATAATGTTAAAGGTTGAACTTCAACATTAGGAATATCATCATTATTAAATATATTGTTAGCAATCATACTAACAATTTTTTGATCCTGAATTAAATTACTATGAGTATATATTCTTAAAGTAGTAGATGGTTCAGAGTGACCAAGTCTACGAGCAACATCCTGTGGTGGAACTCCTATTGATAATAAGTAAGTTGCATGACTATGTCTTATATCATGGACAGTAATCGGTTTTAAATCATTAACCTTAATAAACCTTGCCCATTCTTTAGTAATATAGTCAGGATGCCAAACACTAGATAAATCTTGAGTTCTAAAAATATAATCATCATCATTAGGAGTATATCCATTTTCAATTTGAAACTTTTTATATTCCATAAATGTGTCATAGACTTCATCTACAACTACAACCTTACGAGTACTTTTATCAGTTTTAGGTTTAATAGCAACTAATGAATCAGTTACTTGTTCTATAATATCATATCTACTTAAGAAGTTAGGATCCTGTTGCATTTCTTTTGAAACCGTCATTATTTCTCTTTCAACACTAATAATATAAGTTGTTTGGAACTTCCTAACACCATTTTCAGTAATAGGCATTTTTCTTTTAGAGATATCTTTCCATTTTAATCCACCTAATTCGCCTCGTCTAAAACCAGTATTAAACAAAGTGAATATTGCAGTTCTAAATCTAATATCACTACTTTTTAAAAGTTCAAAGACTTCCATCATTTCTTCATAGTTATAATAATCTCTTTGCTTTATTTTTAATTTAGGTGGATTTATAACAAACTCTGCAGGATTAGATAATAACCATTTTTTCTTTTTAGCATAATTAAAAATTGAAGTTATTAATTTATGACAATGATTAACATAAGTTTCTGATAATTTTTTACCAGTTTGTGCATTAGTAGAATTTCTCATTTTATCATATAACTTCTCAAGATCCTGTTCAGTTATACTTCTTATTTTAATATCGCCAAGTTCAGGTAGAATCCAATTATTAAGTAATTGTTTATAACCACGAGTAGTAGTTAAGGATCTTTTTTGATATTTAGTATCATCTAAATATATTTTAGATGTTTGAGTAAGAGTATAACCACCATTTTCTGCTTTTAATCCTTCTTCTCGCATTTGCTTTTGTAATGCCTTTAATTCATCCCTTCGTTTAATAGCTTCTTCAGGTGTACCATAAACTCTTTCAACTATACGATCTCGAGTACCATCATCTCTAAAACCATTACTTAACTCAATTCTAAAAACACCATCAGATTCCTGATAAATGTTTTTCATTCTATTATCGTTTATTTTACCTATATATCATTCCTCCTAAACATATTTTTTATTAACTTTTTCATTTTCATTAATAACAACTTTGTTACTAGAAAGATACTTCTCAATATCTCTTACATCAAAATAATTTAATTTACCAATTTTAACAACAGGAATAAAACCATTTTTAACTGCCTTCTTTTGTTTTTAATAAAACTTGATTACCACTATGAACTTCATTTTGTTGTTGATACTTGTTAATAATAGTACCAATCTCTATTAACATATCACCTAGATTATTAATATTGATCCCCCTAGATACTCATAGATGGACTTTCATTTAGTTCTATGTCCTGATTTTTAGCAATTATCTTTTCATAATTATTAATTATCATTTTAGAATAATTAACAATAGTATTAAGAGAATCATCTATCTCTTTAAAATCTTTATCCTTACTCCAAGAATAGAGATACATATTAGAATACTGACTTGTATCCATACCTAAATATTTTGAAACTACATAAGCAATTGACTCTGCCTCTGTTTCATATTTATTTCTATGTTCTTGATAATCTTGATGATTATTAAGTAAATGTTTATGAGCAAGAGAGTGGGCATATTCATGAATAACAACTTTTAATCTCATAAGATTACTTAAACCTTTATGCACAACTATTGTGGAATTCTCAAAATCACAATATCCTTTAGCTCCTGACTCAATTTTATCTTCATACCTTACTTTAAAACCATCACGATAAATAGCTTTAATAAAATTATCTTCTATACCTTCAGCACGATCATCCTCCATAGTAGGATTTAATTTTTCATTTATCTCATCCAAAGGCATATTAGTCTGACTTGCATCAAATACTGAACCAACTCTAAAATTACTTAATGTTTCACTATGGAAAGTAATTGAATCGTCGCTCTTATCTTTATATTTAGCAAGTTCAGTTTCAGTAAGAGCAAAGATAGGTTTATATTCAAATTTACCTTCCTCATCAGTTTTAATTTTAACTACTGAATAAAAAGTAGGAACTAATATTTTAATACCTTGCTCACCCTGATTAATTCGATATCCCATTTTATTAAAAGTTCTTAAAGGGGCTACATAACTTGCATCAGGATTTTGCATCCAAATTAAACATTGATTATTATATGAATAGTTATTAAACTTAATAATATTATCTAAAAACTTTTTAATATCACTTTCAGATTTAAAACTATCAATAGCTTGTTTCTTTAAATCAAATATTATAGATTTAACATCATTTTCTAATTGTTCTTTTTCTTTTTCATCTTTAGTTTTATTAGCTTGAAAACTTAATTCATTTATCTTTTTTAATTGTTCTTCTAACAAACATCAATCCTCCTTATATACCTATATCTTTTATATATCCATTATCAATATAATCAGATAACCACATAGCTCCAAATGTTTCTCTTATTTTTAATCTGAACATAGCAAGTTTGCCAAGATCTAAATCTTTATTATTTAGTGCAAATGCTATATTAGTTAAGTTTTCATTTTGAAAAGAATATACTTCATCAAAAGAAAAAGAATCCTTTGCGATTCCTTCATCTTTTAACATTTTAGTGAATCCCTCAACCCATTCGGAAAGGTCACCACCACATCCTTGTAATATTAGAAACTCATAGTTTCTATTTTGTAATTCTTTAACTTCACTACAAGTAAGTTCTTTAATTTCTAATTCAGGTTTTTTAATAACTTTAAATTGATCCTCACCGACAATTAGTCCAAGTGATGAACCATTATCCCAAGTCATTTGAATAGTACCCATATCATCAACAAAATCAACAACACCATGAGTACCTGATGGAACTGCTTGAGAATCTTCCATACTTATTAATTCAATTTCAGTTCCCTTTGGGTATTGTTCTTTAATTCTTTTAATTTGATAATCTTTTAACATTTAAATCCTCCTAAATATTTATATCGATTTCATCATAATCGTTTATATCTTCTAATCTCTGATAATTCTGATCCACAGGTTCTATATATTCACACATAATAGAAAGGGCTTCTTCATAACTTCCTGAACTTGTTATTCTATCAGTCATTTCTTTTGCTTTATCAGGGTATCCTGCAGTTTTTAATGCACGACTACATATACCAATTAGATTAAAGACATTACCATCAGCTCCTACAATAGGTGCTAGTGGTTTTTCATAATCGTTTTTAAAACAATCGGCAAGTGGTTTTAAATCTAAACTATGAACATCAGCTGTATAGTTATCCCATAACCAATTGTTAGTTTGCTCATCATATAAATAAACATATCCAACCCAAGCATCAAATAAAATCTCTTGAAATTCATCAAAAGTTTTAGTGACCATTGGTTTATTTTTTTTGAAATCTTCGCCCATATTTCTATGATAAGCAATAGTTTCTTTTTCAGGATCATCAGATTTAACTTTTTCTCTTAAACCTGAAATATTTCCTAATTTAATTAATTCTTTAACATCATCATATTTTTGATAATTATCATTTAGCATTTTACCAACACCATCTTTACCAACACCATCTAGATAACCATCAAAATGGCAGTATATACTCTCAATACTACCATCTTTTTTTAATATTCCTATTCTTGCTCTTGTACTAATATTTATTCCTCCTAATTCGTACAATAAAAAAAGAGTAGAAGTTATCTACTCATAAATTGCAATATCTTAATATTACGCTCTAAATTTATCCATTTTATTATTAAATTTCTTATAGAATAATTTATAGCATAATAATCCAAATACAACGCCTAATGTATTTAAAATCAAATCATCTACATCAGTTC
>CACYFN010000087.1 GCA_902773675.1 uncultured Erysipelotrichaceae bacterium
ATTTTCAAATTTAACTGATTTACTCGATGAAGAAAAAGCTGAACAAACAAGAATAATTGCAAGCATATCTCATGACATTAAGACACCATTAACTTCTATTATAGGTTATTCTAATTTATTAAAGGATAAAGAATTAGACGAAGATGCTAGTAAATATAATAATAAAATATATGATAAGGCGATTAATATTAAAGATATTTTATCTAATTTTGATGATTATTTGTTAAATCAAGAAAAAATATCCTTAGATTTATCGTTAATTCAGATTAAGGATCTTGTTAATCAACTTAATGATGATTATAAGATTGAACTTGAAAATAACAATATTACATTTACTATAACTACAAAAATACCAGAAGTATATTTAAATGTAGATATATTAAAAATAAAACGAGTTTTTTCTAATATGATTTCCAATAGCACTAGATATTTAAAAAATGGTGGAGAAATAAAAATTGATATAACACAAGAAGATAACAATGTAAAATTTATAGTAAGAGATAACGGACCTGGAGTAAAAGAAGATATTATATCTAAAATATTTGATCCATTATTTACAACAGATTCATCAAGAAAGATATCTGGTCTTGGACTTTCAATTTGTAAAGAATTCATTGAAATGCATGGTGGTACTTTAAAAGCTTATAATGATGAAGGATTAGTTTTAGAGTTTATACTACCAAAAACTAAAAAAAATAAAGAAAAAAATAGATAACTGATTACTTTAGTCAGTTATTTTTAATTATTCTTAATAATTTAATAAGAAAATAATAATTATAATTTAATACAATGATTACGAGGTGAATGAAATGGAAATTAAAGTATTAGGAAAAAATTCTAGTAATAGAATGAAGTTGTTAAAAAATATAGAAAAGGGAACTTCAAATGAAAAAGGGAATATAGAAGTTACTTTATTAGAGGATGAGAAGTATCTATCTAAATATGGAATTAGTAATACTCCTGCATTAGTGATTAATGATAAGGTGATTAGTCAAGGTAAGATACTTACTGAAAAGGAAATAAAACATTATCTAAAAATATTGAGTTAAAAGGGATGATATTATGGATTACTATTTTGTAACATATGGATTAACACTTATTGCTTTTATTATAACAACGATTGCTCAACTTTTTGTTACAACTACATATAAAAAATATAGTAATGTAAGAAATGAAAAAAATATGACTGGAGCAGAAGCTGCTAGGGAATTACTCGATAAAAACGATTTACATGATGTAAAAGTTGTAGAAGTTTCAGGATATCTAACCGATCATTATGATCCTAGAAATAAAGAAGTTAGACTTTCTTCTAATAATTATAGGGGAACATCAATTTCAAGTGTATCTGTTGCTTGCCATGAATGTGGTCATGCAATTCAAGATAAAGTAGGATATGTATTTATGAGAATTAGAGCTTCATTAGTTCCAGTAGTAAACTTTTCTTCGTATGCTGGTTATATATCAATAGTTTTAGGTATGTTATTTTCATCAATTAATTTAATTTGGTTAGGAATATTATTAGAAATTGTTATTTTATTATTTCAAATCGTAACATTACCTGTTGAAATAGATGCAAGTAAAAGAGCATTGAAAGAGCTAGATTATTCACATTTTTTCAATAGCAATGAATTAAAAAATGGAAGAAGTGTGTTAGTTGCAGCTGCCCTTACATATGTTGCCAGTGTAGCATCAACATTACTACAAATTTTAAGATTAATATTAATGTTTGGTAGAAGGAATGATTAAAAATGAATCGTCAAATCGAAGAAATTCAGAAAAATATACTGTTTTATGAAACTGCTAAAAAACAACTAGAAACATATATAAATACAATAAATAATGAGTTTGAAGTTCTGGAAGATTATAATCCAATAAATCATATTAAAACTAGAATAAAGACAGCTGAGAGTATAATAGATAAGTTAAAAAGAAAAAAATTACCTATTTCAAAGGATAGTGTTGAAAAATTAAATGATATAGTCGGTGCTAGAATAATAGTCGATTTTATTGAAAATATATATGAATTAAGAGAAAAAATAAAACAAAATAAGAATATCATAGTTATTAATGAAAAGGATTATATTAAAAATCCTAAAGAAAGTGGTTATCGTGGATATCATATTATAGTTTCTATTCCAATATCTATTGGTGGAATTATTAAAAATATAAATTGTGAAATTCAGATTAGAACAACTGCAATGGACTTTTGGGCAACTAATGAGCATAAACTTAATTATAAGTCTAGAAATCATATAAAAAAGTATGAATCTAAGTGGAAAGAAGCTGCAGTCAAGGTTTGGAATTTAGATACTGCAATGAACGAATTATATTTAGAGGAAAAGAAAAATAATAAAAAAAAGGATAACCTAGAATTATCAGTTTTGAAATTGCAATCATTAGATAAACTTGGTAAACTTAAAAAGTTGGGGGAAAATTATGGATGACAGAATAAGAAAGTTTATGTATGG
>CACYFN010000088.1 GCA_902773675.1 uncultured Erysipelotrichaceae bacterium
ATCAGGATGAGCAAATGTTCCACCATCATATCTACCGGATTTGGAAATTATACCAATAGCATTTGTTTCTCTAATCCATTTTTGTGGAGACATTTTAAATTTATTACTTCCAGCTTCGTTTTTAAACGTGTCGAATTCGCCCCCTTTAAAATTTTCATTATTAAGTTGTTCCCATAAGCCCAAGTATGAAATAACATCTTTATTTCTCATCCAATCTCTTATAGGAAGTCTAGGTTCTTCACTATCTGCATAACGCGCTAAATCAGTTAATGATATATAATCTTTATTATCGATTCTTAACACATTAATCTTTCTATCATTAACCATTATTTCTGATTTTATCACATCTTTATTCATAAATCACGTCCTTTCTCACAATTTGAATAAAGTTCTTAATTACCTATTGTAGCACACATCTAATTATCTGAAACATTAATTTGAAAAAAATATAAATAAGTTGTAATTAATTGGTAAATAAACTAGCAGTTATGTCAATTTTTTTGTATAATATATATGAGCTGGTGTATAAATTGTTAGTTATATTTTGGTGTAATTCAGAAAAATATACTGAAAAACTATATGAGTAACTAAATAAAAATAGCCTGTATAAAGTCTTTTGTATTAATAATAGCTTTATTGAAGATGAAATTGGAATATTTAAAATTAAGTGGTTATTAATTTATGAATTATAAAGGTTGTGTTATAAATGAAGATAATAACAGTTTGTGGAAGTTTAAAATTTGTTAAAGAAATGATGGAAATAACTGAAAAGATGGAATTACAAGGTAATTGCATGTTAGTTCCTATATATAATCCTTCAAAATCTAGTAAAGATGATTTTACTAAAGAAGAAGCCTTGCTACTTGATAAAATGCATAAAGAAAGAATAAAATTATCTGATGCTATTTTAGTTGTAAATGTTAATGATTATATAGGTAGTAGTACAAAAAGTGAGATTGAATTTGCTAAATCGTTAAATAAAGAAATTATTTATTATACTGATTTAGTAAATAATAAGGAAGTAAATTGATTCATAGAAAATATTTGATTTAGAAATTAATATTAATACAATAAATAAAAAGATATAATTATAAGGAGAGCAATATGTTAAGATTAGTAAAACCATTATTAGAACACAAAAATAAATATATAGACATGATTAATGAGTGGCAACAATACGGTGGACCATATGTTCCATGTATTATTGAATATGATTGTAATAATTCAATTAATGATTTAAATTTTGATGCAACATTAAAAGTGGTCGAAGATTATAGCAAAGGTAAAATCTTCGATTATGATATTGATTATTTTGAAAGTTCAGATTTTTATTTTATATTTGATGATAGTGATTTAATAGGAGTGTGTGAGATAAGACATAATTTAAAACCACTTGGAAAGAAAACGATTGGACATATCGCTTGTGGAATTAGACCTTTAAAGAGAAAAAAAGGATATGCTTTAAAATCTACTGAATTGATGCTAGATAAATTAAAAGAAGATGGAATTGAAGAAGCAATTGTTTGCCATTATTCTGAAAATGAAATTAGTCCTAAGATTATTAATAAGTTAGGTTTTAAATATCAAAATAGTATTATTTCAAAAGTAAGTAATAAAGAAATAAAACGTTATATGAAAAAATTATAAAATAATTAGGCAAATAATTAAATGAATTCTATTTAGCAATTATAGAAAGAGTTGATAAATTTGAACATAAGAAAAGTCAATATAAAAGATTATAATAGTGTAATTAATTTATATAAACAGTTATATGATGTTGAGAAAGTTTTTGATGATAATTTAATAGATGAGTATAAAGTAGATGAAAAACAGGAAAATAAAATTAAGAAAAGAATAAAATCTAGAAAAGAAATATTTTTAGTAGCAGAAATTGATAATAAAGTAGTTGGTTTGATTGATGGCTACATAATAGAAAGTCTTTATTATAAAGATAAAGTATCATATCTCGATCATATATGTGTAGATGAAAAATATAGAAATAATGGTATAGGCACTATGTTAATAAATGAATTTAGTAATTTTTCAAAAAAGAAAGGCGCTAAGTTTATAAAACTTAATGCATTTGAAAATAATGTTCCAGCAATTAATTTTTATAAAAAGAAAGAGTTTAAAAATCATTCTATATATTATGTAAAAAAAATATAATAATGGATTTATTAGGTAGATTTTAATAAATAGGAGGGTATTCAAATGAAATTAAAAGATTTTGGAGAGTATATACATAAAGATAGTGATTACTTAGAAAGAAAAAACAGAAGAATTTAAAAAATATACTTATAAGGAGTTATGATGAGGTATAAAACTATAGAGGAACAAAATGAAAAGTTTATTGAGATATTAGAACAAAATAGTGATTTAATGGTTTAAATATAATTGAATGATAAAAAAAGAAAGTGAGTAACATGAGTATAGTAAGAAGTAAAATAAAGGATATATTAAATGATAATGAGAGTATCTTAGTGTTTGATGTTGATGGTGTTTTAGCTCTTCTAGAGTTTGGAGAGTATAATCACTATATTTATGATGATGAAACTTGGGATAAAGAAAATAAAAATGGATATAATTTTTATAATGAGAATTTAGTTGTTAAAAAAATGCAGAAGTATTTAGCAAGTAAAGATATGAAAAGAATATATGTAGTAACTACAGTTGGTTCAAATAATGAAGGAAAATTTAAAAGAGATTTTGTAAATAAGTATTACAATATATTAAAGGAAAATGTATATTTTGTGGATAAGAATAGAGATAAAACTAAAATATTGTTTAAAATAAAAGATAAGTATCCTAATATAGAAGATAGAAAATTAGTTATGATTGATGATACTGTTGATATATTAAATGATATAATGGAAAAAACGGATTTTTCAACAGCTCATATTAGTTCGTTTTTAGATATATAATAAATAGGAAAGGTGATATTATGAGAGAAA
>CACYFN010000089.1 GCA_902773675.1 uncultured Erysipelotrichaceae bacterium
TGTTTGTACTGCTGATAGTATTGAACAGAATAAAGAATATTTAGAAGTTACGACTGCTCATTTTAATTTTCCACTTGCTACATCATCTTATACTGTAACAAGTTTTTTTAATCAGCAACGAGAAGTGTATGGAGAAATTGATACACATCAAGGTTGGGATTTTGCAACTAGTGCTAAAACTCCAGTATATTCTGTTTGTGATGGAACAGTATCTAGAGTAACATTTACTCAAAAAAATAATGTTCCATATAGTGAGAGTGGAAATAAAACAGGAAACATTATTACAATAACTTGTGATGAAGATTATGAAAACACTTATTATGTAATGTATGCACATTTATATCCAGATAGTGCGAAAGTAAAAGTTGGAGATAAGGTTAATCATTGGACAGAGATTGCAGAAGTTGGCACAACAGGATACTCAACAGGAAATCATTTGCACTATCAAGTTAATGATGAGAATAAAAAAGCAATTGATGGTATGCAATTTATAGACTTTAGTTTATCTAATGATACAGAGCCACAATTTGATAAAGTTGTTTGGTAAGGCACCAGTAATTTTTTATTAATTTTACTATAGTGTCTAGGTAGTATTTTTTTGGCACTGTAAAATAGTATTGATTTATAAGCATTTTTTAAATAAATTAGTGTCGTAAAAAATAGAGAAGTGTCATTTTTGCAAGTGCAAAAATAGTATTGCCACCCACATTTTCCTTTATTTTATAAAGGGTTTTAATGATGTAGGTGGCATTCCTCTTATCCTGATTAAAAATACCTAGTATTTTTAGCGTAAATTATACTTATTTTGACACTAATAATAAAAATAGAAAGAAGGTATTATGAATTATAAAATAGTTAAATTATCAGTTAGAATGAGTGAAAATTTAAAAACAAGAATTGAGTTGTTAGCTAAGAAAAATAATTTAACTTTCACAAAAATGTTAGATTATATTGCAGAGATTGGTTATCAAACTTATATGAAAAGATTTGAATTTGATGAAGGAGAAATAATTGAAAATGAAAAAAATTAGAATTTATAATAATGATGAAATAAATATATTACTTAAAAATAATAATGTAGAAAAAGTTATGAATAAATCTAAAATAGTTTATAAAAATGAATTTAAGTTATGGGCTGTAAAACAAAAAATAAATAATCCCGAGATGACTTCACGACAGATATTTATACTTGGTGGATTTGATATGAATATACTAGACGAACAAACTCCACAAAGGAGATTATGTAATTGGATTAAAAAGTATAAGATGTTTGGTGATGATTATTTTAAAGAAACTAATGCTTACTCATATAAAGCAATTACAGATACTAAAACTATGAGTAATAAGAATACAGGCGATAAAAAATATAACGATAGTTGTAAAAGTATAAATCAAAATCAAGATTATTATTCTTTTGTAATTGAGAAAGATAAAAATAATAATTTAAAAATAGTAAGATTAAATGGTGGTAAACATGGTAAGACAGACTATGAGATTTGATGATGATATTCATTTTAAAACATCTAGTATTGCTAAAAAGAATAATCTATCATTTAATAAATTTGTAAATTTAGTACTAGAAGATTATTTAAATAATAGTGGTCAGAATAGTTATTTTAAAGAAGTTGATAATAGATTAAAACAACTTTATGATATTATTAAATCTCTTAATAAAGACCAAAAAATACTTCTTAAAATATCTAAACAACACTTTGCGAATGTTGGATATTTATCTAATGCAGATGTTAATAGAGATAAATGTCTTAATGAATTATTAAGAAATAGTGATTATTTTAATGAGTAATAAATCTCCAAATGTTATTTATAGAAGTAAGTTTTGTTTATCTCTTGATTCAAAAGATAATTATATAAAAGATGATTTGAATTATAAAAACAAAAGATTAAAAGACGTTGATAATATGATAGATTATTTTTCTAATGAAAAGAAAAGTGTAGTTGGAATGTTTGAATATTATATGGGACATACTAGAGGCGAACATTGTAATTTAGTAATGGATAATGGTGAATATGCTACCAAAGATGATATTAAAAGAATTAAAAATAATTATAAAAAATATATAGAACATTCTAATCTTTGGAAAGGAATATTAAGTTTTAATAAAGATTATATTAATGAAAATATTGATATTCCTAAATTAGAAAAA
>CACYFN010000090.1 GCA_902773675.1 uncultured Erysipelotrichaceae bacterium
TAATTTGTCTATTTCCTTTTACTAACTCCAAGTAATAATTTATTTGCTATTGGTATTCTTTTTAAGATTTCTGTAACTATTGGTAATATAATTATTGTACCTATAAATAAAATTATATAATTAAACAAGAAATGACTAAATTTAAAATATTCTACTAAAACAAATGCTATAATAATTTGTATAGTATAATGTAACACATAAAAACTAAAGTTGTTTTTATTCATATACTTTGTAAATTTATTTTCAAAATCCAAAAATTTCTTTGCAAGTCCAAATGCTGAAAGAATTACAAACCATATATAAATATTAGTAAATATGTTAGTTAGAAACTCATTTGAGCCAAAATTAGCACCATAATTTACAATTGTAAATGTAATTCCAATAATAAATGTAATAATTCCCATTTGTATTGAAATTTTTTCTAATTTTTCTATAATCTCATCATCTGAAAATATGTAATATCCTAATAAAAACATAAGCAAATATATTCCAAATCTATATACAGTTACGACTGGAGTATTTAGTATAAATGATGATCCCCATACTAATAATACCAATGAAAACAATAAAGGTAAATTAATTTTACTAAACAAAATATCTAGTTTTTTATTTTTATCAATTTTTCTAACTAAAACAATAAGCAAAGATGCTATAAACAATACATGTGCATACCAAAGTGGACCAATACCAATTAAAGAGAATATTATGTATTTAATTGGAACTGGAATCATACTTCCATTTCCTGCAAATATATCGCCATAGTAATTTGTTGTCCATCCACTTATCCACCCATAAACAAATATTCCTATTAAACTTGGAACTAATATTCTTTTTGCTCTATCTTTTATAAATTCTTTATTTGTTTTGCTTTTTAACGAATAATTAGTAGATACTCCTGATACAACAAATAATAAACACATAATCCAGGGGTAGATAAAAACACATATACTATCTAATTCTTTAATGCCTGTTACACCTATATTTGAAACTACACCACTTGAATTAAATATATAAAATATATGATATATAATTACAAAACATAATGTAATCCATCTTATATTGTCTAAATAATGCTTTCTTTTCTCCATTTTTACTTATCCCCTTTTTGAAATACTTTATCTGATAAATCTTCTATTATATCAGATTTAATAAGTGCAATTCCTTGCTTTTTATCACAAAGTACAATAATAGAATCTCCAGATTTTATATCAAACATATCTCTTGCTTCTTTTGGAATTACTATTTGTCCTTTTTCTCCTACTTTGCTTATTCCTACAAACTTATCTCTATCCATTTTTATCCTCCTTAATTTATACTTGTTATACTTTTCATACTTATTATACTTTGTTGGAATAAAAAAAGCAATAGAATTCTTAAAATTTCTATCACTTTTTATTTATTACCTCGTTCAGAAAAGTACTTATGTTACGAACATGCTAAATGACAAATTACTATAAATCTTTCAAACTACAAAATTGTAATTTCTCGCTAACTTTCTAATTCTACTTTTGATGCAATTATTTGTGCTGGATATGTTTCCATTATCTCGCCATTATATGTAATTTTCACTTTATTACCTATTACATAAAAGTCATTAGTACCATTTGTTGGTCTTGTTATATTTACTGAAATTTTATCACTTGACTTTATCTCTCTGCTATTTGCATCAGGTTTAACTATTATAAAGTTTTCATGTGTTTCAATAATTTCGGCAACAAATTCGTATGTTGCTTCTGTTGGAACATAGTCAGATGAATTTAAGTATGAATAGTGCTCATCTACTTTACTTTTTATATTTACATTATCTAAATTGAAGTTTAATATTTTATTTTCTATGGAATCAGGGAACATATCTTTGACAGATGAAGCATAGTAGCCACCATCTTTTGGATTTTCAATAGTTACAACCTTATCATCTTCAAATTTAATTTTATATGGCATTGAACTTCCTGAACCTATTTCTAATTTTCCATTTTCAACATAATATGATTCGTTTAATATCCACATATAAGCATATTTAATATTATCTTTTTGTGATATTCCAAAACCTTTATAATCAAAAAATATTTGATAATCTTCTTTTTGATTATAATAATTCTGCTCTTGTGTATATTTTTCCTTTAAATATTCTATTGCAACATCATATAAATAATCGCTATCTGATATATATGTTACTTCTCTGTTCTTTTTAGAAAGTCCTACTGCAATACCTAAAAATAAACCTATAATTGCTATAATCACAAATGCAAAGATAATTGTTACTTTTTTATTATCATTCAAATTCATAATAAAAGCTCCTCTCTAAATTATTATTTCTTATTATTATCTTTTTTCTTTTTATTTTCTTCAAAACAAGCACATAAAGTTGTAAAGCAAGAGCATAGAAGAATAAAGCCTAATGCTTTATTTCCTATAACTATTACAACTATACTTGCAACAATTCCAATTATTGAAGCTATTACTCCTACATCATTTCCTGTTATTTTATTATTTTTCATAAATTATTCCTCCTTATAACTTACTATTTTTTGTTTGGTAATCCCTTACAAGTTTCAATTACTATTTCTTTTAATAATTCTTTATTATCTACATCATCTACTAAATACATAGGTTTTGCTGTTTCATAAGGTATTTGTTCTTGCATACTATATTTTTTATTAGTATCAACTATTTTAACAAGTAATCTATTATCATAAATTCCACCAAATAAAACATTATTATAATATAATAAGAATTCTCCCATCATTGCTTTGCAAGTTATATTATCTAATAAATCTAATTGTTCCAATATAAAATCCTTATATTCTTTTGATGTTGCCATAATTAAACCTCACTTTTATTTTGTAATTCAGCTTCTTTTTTATGATTTAAGTGTATTCCAATATGTCCTATTCCTAATATTATTGTTGATACAATAAGAAATACATTTTTACCATATATGCCTAGCAATAGAAATGCTAATACTGGTAATGTTGCTCCTGCTACTGGAACACCTAATATACTACTATATTGATCTTTCATTGTTTTATTACTTTTAAAATACCTTATCCAATATATCTCATATAATATCATTAAAAGAAATGCTACAAGTAAAATTATAGACCAATTCGAGATATTATTTATATTAAAATCTGTAAATATCAATGCTAAACAAGTATTTCCTACTTCTCCAATTCTTTCTAATACTAATAATATTTTATTTTCATTTTTTTCATATTTCTCATAATCTTTTGGCTTATTTGTACTCCATATTCTATTCGCAATCATAAGCATTAACAAAAATATTAAACCTATATATGAAAATCCAAAATTCATTTTTAACATCTCCTGTATTTTTTATCTAACTTGTTAACAATATTACTTATTTTGTTAACATCCTAGGTCTTGTTTTTTACTCAAATAGTATATCATATTTTGTAATAATTAACTAG
>CACYFN010000091.1 GCA_902773675.1 uncultured Erysipelotrichaceae bacterium
AAGATATAGAAGAGAAATATTCGGTGGTTGGGCCAACCGTCGTTACTTGTATGTAATACTTGTTATTACTTAAGAGGGAAGCCCCCACTTCTATTAAGTGGTGGGAGCAGGTCACTAATTTTACTAGCAAATTTCATATAATCAATAGATATAGTTCCAAGACAAATAATAATACTATTATCTTTGTCAAAATATTTATCAATATCTTCTAAAGTTATATCTGTACTTTCTAGTATTACTGGATATTTATACTTATTATCTCTATGATATTTCCTAACAAGTATTTCTAAACATTTAGAAAAAATTTTATTAGTTTTAATATTTAATTCTGGAAAAGCTAAATCAATTGCAATCCTCTGGTAATCTCCATGAATAATTTGACATTTTATTTTATCATATATCATATTAGCTAATGTTGTTTTACCACATCTTGGAGTTCCAATTATAATTATATTCTTCATCCACATCACCATTAAAATTTTATAACATTATTATATAAAAAACAATTAATTATCAAAAAATATAAGAACTAGTTATCCTTATATTTTTTACCTTGATATGTATTTCTTCTAACCATTTCTTTATCAATATTATTTAAGATAACTCTTTTTTTAACTAACCATTCTGGAACTATTAAATCTTCTAACTTAGGATCTCCAGTAATACGATGAATAACTATTCTAGGATCTAAATATTCTAATTGATCACATACTATATCAATATATTCTTCCATACTTAATATATGAAATGGCTTTTCTTCATACATTTTAGCTAACTTAGTATTTTTAACAACCGATAACATATGTATTTTAACACCTTGAATATCTAATGTATTTAAATACTTAATAGTATCAATCATCATGCTCTTTGTTTCATAAGGCAAGCCATTTATAACATGAACAACAACATTAATATTTCTATCTCTTAGTTTTTTAACCATATTAGAAAAACAATCTAAAGTATGACATCTATTAATTAAAATAGATGTTTTATCATGAATAGTTTGAAGACCTAATTCAATAGTTAAAAAAGTTCTTTTATTAAGACTATCTAAATAATCTAGACACTCATCAGTAATAGAATCACATCTAGTAGCAATCGATAAACCAATTACATTATCTTGTTTAAGTATTAATTCATATTTCTCTTTTAAAACATCAACAGGAGCATAAGTATTAGTATTAGCTTGGAAATAACCAATTAATTTACTATCAGGCCATTTTTTAAGCATAATCTCTTTTCTTTCATTAAATTGAGTTAATAAATCAGTGGTTTTATTATAATCACTACTACCACGTAAACAATAAATACAACCTTTATGACCAACAGTACCATCTATATTAGGACAAGTAAATCCTGCGTCTAAATTAACTTTACATACTTTAAATCCAAATTTATTTTTATAATAATAATCTAAAGTATGATATCTTTTATTAGTATTACTATATTTAAACATTATTATCACTACCTTTATTTGGTACCGGATCATATCCACTAGTTCCCCATGGATTACATTTTAGAATTCTTTTAATACTTAAAATAGTTCCTTTAATAGATCCATATCTATTAATAGCTTCAATAGCATAATTAGAACAAGTTGGTATATGTCTACAACTATAGTGCCAAGAACCAGGTATATGTTGATATAATTTAATTAATGAAATTAATACTTTTTTCATGAACCCATCTCCGTAAACTATTATACATTATTTTAAGAAAAAATAAATATCTTACTTGCGCATATTACTAAATAATGATAAAATTATTATTAGTAATAAACTATGAAAGGATGATATCATGAACAAAACAAAAGTAGTTGCAACCATCGGACCATCAACTAATACATATGATAAAATAAAAAACTTAATACTAGGTGGAATGAATGTAGCCAGAATCAACATGTGCTATGCTGATTATGATTATTGCAAAAACATATGTGATACTATAAATACTTTAAATAAAGAACTAGGAACTAATGTAGCTGTAATGTTTAACTTAAAAGGACCAGAAGTAAGATGTGGCAAATTTAATAATGGAGAAACATTTTTACGTCTTGGTGATAAAGTAAAAATATATATGGAA
>CACYFN010000092.1 GCA_902773675.1 uncultured Erysipelotrichaceae bacterium
ATCCATATTACTTTGTAATAAATTTATACTTTTATATAGATTGTTAATTTCACCAAATATATCAAGATTACTATTATCAAATAGACTAGTTGTTGCAACTGAATAAATAGAGTTTAATTCAAAATCACTTGTATCATAAGTTATTTCAACTTTATTTATATCTTTTATATCATCTATCTTTAAAGATTCATATAATCCAGGTGAAGATATTGCAGTTATGACAGAATTTACACCATTATCAACAATTTTACCATTGGTAACCTTAATATTTTTATTATCAGTATTATTTAATATAGATGTTGTAATTATTGCATATGGAACATACATTTTCTCTGTTTTACCATTAATATTCATATTTTTAAATGAATTGTTTTTATAAGTTAAAACTATTTTAATTTTTCCATTTTTACCTAAAATATCATTTACATTTTTTTCTTCACCATTTAAATAATATTTAACATCAAGACTTATTGGTAAATCTTTTGTATATGTACCTTGATAATAAATGTCATTTCCATTAGTTTCCCAAACAAGATTATTATTATTTTGTTTAAACGTTTCATTTCCGTTAATATTTTTAATACTATCTAAACTAGTTTTATCACTAATTGTTTTTCCACTATAATTATATAAGTGTTCAGTAAGAGAAGCACTTTTTAATTCTCCTGTTTCATTTAATTTTGCATATACAGTTTCATCTTTTGTAAGTGCATAAACTCCTGTTGCTTGAAATAATTCGCAAAAAATTAAAGTATAAGCTAATAATTTTTTAAATATCTTTTTCATACTGTCTTTCCTTTCTTAAATCCTAATGTTGTTTTAGTTATTAATTTATCAAATAATAATAACACACTAGGTACAATAAACATAACAACGAGCATGCTTATGATAGCACCTCTTGCCATAAGTAAACATAATGATCCAATCATATCAATTTTTGAAACAACATATACTCCAAAAGTTGCTCCGAAGAAACACATTGCACTAACAAAAATTGATGATACTGACGAATCTAATGATTTTTCCATTGCAGCCTTCTTATTTTTTCCGTTTTTCCTTTCTTCCAAATATTTTGTTGTTAGTAGAATTGCATAATCAATTGTTGCACCAAGTTGTATAGTTCCAATTACAATAGACGAAACAAATGGAATACTAGTGCCATGCCAATATGGAACGCCCATATTTATAAATATTGCAAACTCTATTGACAAAACAAGCAATGCTGGCAAACTAATTGACCTTAATACGAAGAACATAACAAGCAATGCTGGCAAACTAATTGACCTTAATACGAAGAACATAATTAAGAATATAACTCCTATTGAAACATAATTTACATTTCTAAAGTCTATTGCTGTTATTTCAACCAAATCATTCATTAATGGTCCTTCCCCAGCAAGTATTGCATTTTTATCGTATTTTTTTATTATTGTATTTAAATTTTTTATCTGCTCATTTATTTCATCACTTGCTATTTCATAATTTGAGTTAACAAGAATAAGTTTATAATTATCAGTTTCCAAAATGTTTCTTATTTTAGATGGAAGAATATTACTTGATATTCCATATTTGACTAATACATCAGATGATAAAACACTATCAATACCATCTAAATCATTAATTTCATCTATCATATTATTCATATCACTACTATCCATATCTTTATTAACTAGAATCATAGATTGTGATATTAAACCATAATCTTCTTTTAATTTTTTGCTAACAATTGAATAATTGTAATCTTCTGGAATACTTGTATCTAATTTATAATAAACACTTGTGTTTTTTTGAGATAAATATGCAGGAACTAATAAAATTAAGAAAACTATAAATATCCATTTGTATCCTTTTGCAACAATTGGTTTAATGAACTTAAACTTTGGAATCAATGATTTATGTTTTGTTTTTTGAATTAATTTATCATTCATTAACAATAATGCTGGATAAAAAGTTAATACTGTCAAAACACCAAATACTACTCCTTTAGCCATTACTAAACCAATATCTTTACCTAAACCAAATTTCATACTGCAAAGTGCTAAGAAGCCAGCAACAGTTGTAAGTGAAGATCCAATTACAGATGTCATAGTTTCACTAATTGCTTCACTCATAGCTTCATCATTTGCTTTTTTAGTCTTTTTAGCAGCTTCGTATTTATGATATAGGAATATTGAAAAATCAGTAGTTACTCCAAGTTGTAATACAGCTGCAATTGCTTTGGTGATATAAGATATTTCCCCAAACATTATGTTAGTTCCCATATTAAATAGAATTGATACTCCAATATTTCCTAACAATATTAATGGAACAATGTATGAATCAAGAGATATCATTAGTATAATTAGACAACATACAACTGCCAATAACACATAAGTAAAAGTTTGACTTTCAACTAACCTTCTCATATCCAAAGACATAGCACTCATACCACCAACTTTAATACTACTAGATAATTCCTCTATCTCTTTTACTGCATCAGTTGTTTCTTCATCACTTGTACCAGTTGAAAATGTTATAAGTAATAACTTAGAATCATCAGTTGATACATGATCAACGAATTTCTTTGGTAACATTTCTAATGGAATAGTTGTTCCTGTGATGTCATTAATACTAACTACATCATTAACACAATCTATCTCTCTGATTTTGTTTTCCAAAGTGATTAATTCTTTATCACTTATGTCATTATCTACTAAAGAAACAGAAAATGCCCCCATTTTGAAATCATCTTTTAATATACTTTGACCTTTTAGTGTTTCAATATCACTAGGTAAATATACTAAAATATCATAATTTGTTTTTGTTAAACTAAAACCTATAATAGCTGGTATTAATAAAAGCAAATTTAGAATCAGAATTATTTTTTTATTTTTTACAATAAAATCTGCTATTTTATGCATAATTTTTCCTCCCGAAATAATAATCTATCACTTATTTATTATTAAAAAATTATAAAATTATTAAAAATAATTAAAGGCATTTAAAAAGGACATATTAGAGCAAAAATAAGTCCATTTATTTTTTATTTTTACTTGTAATAATTTCTATTTTTTGACATTTGAAAGCAATTAAAGTTATTCTCTTGCCACAATGAGGACATTTAGCATGTTT
>CACYFN010000093.1 GCA_902773675.1 uncultured Erysipelotrichaceae bacterium
ATAATGAATTGCAAAAGGATTGGTTTAATCCTTTTGCTTTTTATAATTATGATACGTAAAATTCTCTAAAAAAAGAAATATATCTAAAGATTAAGATATATAGAACGGATGAGAATCCGTTTTTGTGTGGTATAATTATATAAGAGTGATGAATATGAAAGAGTTTTTGGATAGAATTAGAAAAGTAGATAATAATTTAACACTAAAAAATAAAATAATTAACACTATATTAATATTTTTACTTGGACTAGTTTTAGGAATGCTTTCTAAATGGTTAGATAACTTAGTTATTGATAATAATATATGGTGGATGCACATTATTGAAAAATTGGATTTAAATAATTTCTTCTCTGAAATGGCAATTTGGTTATTTATAGCTATTACTATTTCAGTATTTAGCAACTCACCATTAAGAGCAAGTATTAATGTATTCTTGTTCTTTGCAGGAATGTGTATTAGTTACCATTTATATACAATTATGTTTAGTGGATTTAATCCTAAAAATTATATGATGATATGGTATGGATTTACTTTAATATCTCCAATACTTGCATTTATATGTTGGTATAGTAAAAGTAAAAATAAAATATCAATTATTATTTGTTGTTTAATAATGTTTGTTATGATTGCAAGTTGTTTCAGCATAGGAATATGGTATTTTGGTTTTAAAGGAGTTTTGTATACACTTACATTTATTGCTACTTGTATAGTTTTATATAAGAAACCAATGAATATAGGAATTAGTTTAATAATAGGATTGTTCTTAGCATTTTTAATAAGGATACCATTTATAAGTGGGTAATCGGAAGATTAAGATATTAGGAGGAAAAATGAAAAGTAAATGGTATTTAATAAGTTCAATTTTTCAAGCATTGATTGGATTAATTGCAATAATATTCTTTATAACTTTATTTTTAGCTATTGCTTATGTTGTGATTGGTACAATAGGTATAATTGATAATATAAAAAAATAATCAGAATATTAAGATAGTATGATTTAATAAGTCAGGAGTAAAATCCTGATTTTTTGTGATATAATGGAAATGATAGGAGGATTCGTTTATGAAAAAAAGGATTTTTTCTTTTATATTTTATGCCATAGCTGGATTATTTTTAATGCTATATTTGATAGCTGATCGAAGTGCCACACTTCATCTTTCAGAGTTTGGTAGATTATTCTTATTATGTGGTAGTTGCTTATTCTTATATTTTGGTGGATTATTATTATCTAAATATAAAAATAATACTAAACCTATGAAAATTAATTTATGGATATTTTTCGGATTATATCTGGTATTACTTATAACTCTTACTTTATTTGATAGTATGTGGGGAAGAAATGTCGGCAACTTAATAAATACTAATATTGATTATAAACAATACTTTGAAAATACGGTTAATTTAATTCCATTTAAAACAATTATCGGATATGTAACAGAATTTGATAGTATGTATTCTACAAGTTCAATATTATTCAATCTACTTGGTAATTTGGTAGCACTTATGCCTATGGCTTTCTTTCTACCATTACTATTTAAAAAACAAAATAAGTTTAAATATTTTGCTCTAACTACAACAGGAATTATTTTACTAATTGAATTTTTACAATTAATTACTTCTTCTGGAAGATTTGATATAGATGATGTAATTTTAAATTTATCTGGTGCATTAATTTTATATGGAATAATTAAAATAAAATCAGTAAATAATTTAATTAGAAATATATTTTTATTAGAAAAGAATAAAATATCTAAACAAAGTTACATTAAAATATTCAGTTTTCTATTTATTGTTATACTCGCAACTATACTACTCGTTGCTTTTCGCAATAAGTTATATGATAAAAATGTAGATGATTATATGAAAAAAATGAATCCAACAATTAAGATTGTTGATGAAACAGAAACTTGTGCTGAAGCATTAGAAAAATTTTATGAAGACGATTTTAGAACTTACTACTTTCCTTGTATAAAGAGTGATAATGTATATGCTATTATTAATGGCGAAGAAAAATATTTAGTTAAAGATATACTTAATACAAAAGATTTTAAATATAATATTGATATTAATAAGATTAAATCAAAGTTAGAAGAATATAAAATTAAATATTATGAAGAAGATAAATATAATAAAATTAACTTTAATATTGATATAAATTGTGATAATGATGTATGTGGCTCACCAGAATTTAAAGCATTTGTTGATAATGAAAATAATTTAGAAGTTAAATTTGATAGTAGAAATTCAAATTTTGACAGTGATAATTACAAATATAGTATTGATTTATATTTAATTCCTAAAGCAAGTGGTACATCTAATCTTGAAGTCATATTTAAAGATTATAATTCAGGAAAACAAACAAAATATTTATATAAAGTAACTATTGATGACAATTTTAATACAACTTATAAATTAATAGATAATAATTAGTTCAGAATATTAAGATATACAGAACGGATGAGGATCCGTTTTTGTGTGGTATAATATTAGTATAAAATGTTAATTTTTATTTGAAATCAATAGCAAAACTAAATGTTAAAATACATTGCTTGTAGCAACGGCATATTTGTAATAAACTGAACTTGATGAAAGGAGAAAATGTAATATGTTAAAAGATAATTTAAAAACATTAAGAAAAAACAAAGGACTTTCACAAGAAGAATTAAGTATTAAATTAAATGTCGTAAGACAAACTATTTCTAAATGGGAAACAGGTTTATCAGTTCCAGATGCTGAAATGCTAGTAACAATATCAGAACTTTTTGAAACACCA
>CACYFN010000094.1 GCA_902773675.1 uncultured Erysipelotrichaceae bacterium
TTCTTGTCCTTTTAACATATTTATGATATTATTTATATAGGTGAGAGAAATTAATTCTTTGGCCATAACATTAATAAATTAATGATATAGGTTAGTGAACGAATGAAAACAATGTTTCCATTTTGTTTCCAAAAAATTAAATATCCATAGTAACAATAGTAACATAAATACTATATGTACTAAATATTACCAAATCCACAAATGCTTGAAATAACAATAATAACGATAATACTATATGTACTATATATACTAAAAGTGCATGAGCATGTGGCAGTGGCAAGAAGTATAAGCAATGTTGTGGTAAATAACTCGTAAAGTCCCATGAATAAAGGGAAAACACGAGTTTTTCTTTTCTTAAAAATTATTCAAAGAAAGGATTTAGATCAGTTTTAGATCATCATATTTTTAAAAGGTAAAATAAGGGAATATATAATTCGTAAAATAGTAATATTCCGATTAGTAAGAAAGACAAAAAAGTATGGTATAATATTATTTATACAGGAGGTTTCTTATGGGATATAGAATTGTTCATAATAATTCAACAGCATGCTATCTAAGAAAAGATAATAAAGTATTAATGATTAAATTTTATAATAAATGGGGGCAAGTATATGCACCACCTGGTGGTAAATTTGAGACTGATGAAACACCTTTGGATTGTATTATCAGAGAGTTCTATGAAGAAACAGGATTGACATTAATAAATCCGAAACTTCAAGGAATATCTTATTGGCACGATTCCGTTGAAGGAATAATATTTGTTTTTACTGCAGAACAATATGATGGTGAACTAAGTCATAGCTCTTCTGAGGGAGAGTTAGAATGGATTGATATAGACGAATTATCATCAATAAATCAGTTTGATCAAAATCTTAAATTTACGCCATATTTATTTAAGAATGAGATATTTGAAGGAAAATTCTTACTTGATGATAAATGCAAAGTACTAAGATATGAAATAAGAAAAATATAATTATTTGAATAATCGGAATATTAAGATATTAGGAGAATGTAAAAATTCTCTTTTTCTATGGTAAAATAGATATATAAAGTTAAATGTTAACGAAACGGGCGAATATTCCAGTTAAAATTGGTAGAGAATATATTTCAAATATTTTAATATGGTACTTGAAAGAAGGGATGATTATGGAAATTGGAAAAAAGATAATGGACCTAAGAAAAAAGAATGGTCTATCGCAGGAAGAACTTGCTGAAAAAGTAGGAGTTGCAAGACAAACTATAAGTAAATGGGAATTAGGCGAAACATCTCCAGATTTAAAACAATCAAAAGAGTTATCTAAAATATTTAAAGTAAGTTTAGATGAATTAACAGATAATGATATTAAAGATATTCTAGTTGAAAAAACATCTAATACAGAAAAATTAGCAGGATTAATTCTTAAATTATTGAAATTTGCAATAATTTTTATAGTTGTTTTGCCAATACTTTTAATTGGTCTAAGAATTGTTTTCAAAAATATATACGAGCACAATGCTGGAAGACTAATGGAAATTAATATTAAATGTTCATTGCATGATGAATCTTATAGTTATGGATTTGTATATTATGAAAATAATGGTCAAATTAAAGAAGCTGGTGGAGATGGATATTTAATTAACATAACAGATGCTGATAGATATGAAGACGCTTATCAAGCACTAGATAAAATTGATGCATATGTAAAAAATAATGGTGGAACTTGTGAAAGAAGTGAAGCTAAAACAGTAGAAGATGAATAATCGTCATATTAAGAAATTAAGAGCGGATGAGAATCCGTTTTTGTGTGATATAATTATATAGAGTGATGTGTATGAAAAAAATTTTAAATAATATTAGAAAAGTAGATGATAGTTTAAATTTAAAAAGTTCATATTTGGAATAGCATTAGGAATGTTTTCTAAATGGTTAGATAATTTAGCTATTGATAGTAATATATGGTGGATGAATATAATTGACAAACTTGATTTAAATAATTTCTTTTCTGAAATGGCTATTTGGTTATTTATAGCTATTGCTATTTCAGTATTTAGTAAATCACCTATAAGAGCAAGTATAAATGTTTTCTTGTTTTTTGCAGGGATGTGCATTAGTTATCATTTGTATACAATTATATTTAGTGGATTTAATCCAAGAAACTATATGATGATTTGGTATGGTTTTACTATTGTATCTCCAATACTTGCATGCATATGCTGGTATAGTAAAAGTGAAAACAAATTATCAATTATAGTTAGCAGTCTAATAATATTTGTTATGTTTGCAAGTTGCTTTAGTTTAGGAATGTTCTACTTTGATTTTAGAGGAATACTATATACAATAACATTTATTGTTACTTGTGTAGTTTTATATAAGAAACCAATTAATTTAGGAATTAGTTTAATAATAGGTTTAATATTAGCATTTATAATTAGAATACCATTTATAAGTGGTTA